>JAUWFP010000009.1 GCA_030606845.1 Anaerolineales bacterium
TGATTATCCTGACCAGCCGATGGATCGCGGGAAGGTTCTCACAGCTGAAGATCTGGAGAAGGTCGGGGAATTTGCTCGCTATCGCGATGTTGATGGGGATGGTATTCCCTATCGAACGCTGCCGGGAACGGATCATCCCAAAGCGGCTTATTTTCTGAGAGGATCGGGTCACAACGAGCAGGCTCTCTATAGTGAGCGACCGGAAGATTATGTAGCCAATATTGAGAGACTCTCTCTAAAGTATGAAACTGCACGGGGGTACATGCCGAAACCAGTGATTGAAGAGACTGAAGGTGCAACTGTTGGCCTGATCGCCTACGGGTCGGTGGATCCGGCAGTAAATGAAGCGCTTTCACGTTTAGCAGCACAGGGGATGAAGATCGACTACCTCCGTATACGAGCTGTCCCATTCACAGATGAAGTCTATGAATTCATCCGCAAATACGATCGTATCTACGTTGTTGAGATGAACACCAATGGGCAGATGCACATGCTGCTCAGGTTAGAGGTTCCGGATCAGGCTACAAAATTGATTTCACTGACACATAACGATGGTCTACCCATGAGCGCCCGTTGGGTTACGGAAGCGGTTCTTGAGCTCGAGGGAGGGAATGATGGACAATAAGGCAGGGGACAAGCAAGTGAAAACCAAGGCTCCGAATGAGATTGGCCTGATCAAAGCCGACTATCGCGGTAGACCCTCCACGCTTTGCCAGGGGTGTGGACATAATTCAATCTCCAGTCAGATCGTTGCCGCCCTTTATGAATTGTCAATCCCGCCAGAGCGAATAATCAAGATTTCAGGGATTGGCTGCTCTAGCAAGAGCCCAACGTATATCCTCAGCAGGTCATTTGGATTTAACTCGCTTCACGGTCGAATGCCCACTGTCACGACCGGTGCGGTGATGGTCAACCATTCCTTGAAAGCGATCGGCATCTCTGGGGATGGAGATACCGCCAGCATCGGCTTCAGCCATTTCAAGAACGTTGTCAGGCGAAATGTGCCGATGGTTTACATTGTTGAAAATAACGGGGTGTACGGATTGACAAAAGGGCAGTTCTCAGCGACTGCGGATAAAGGGTTGGAGTTAAAAGATGTCGGGGTTAATCCCTTCATGCCGATTGACATTTGCATGGAAGCATTGATCTCAGGAGCGGGGTTCGTGGCCCGTTCTTTTGCCGGGGATCCCCATCAGGTTAAGGAGTTATTGAAGGCGGCTATTCACTTCCAGGGCACTGCAGTCTTGGATATTGTCAGCCCGTGTGTAACATTTGATAACCGTGAGGGGTCCTCGAAAAGTTATCGCTGGGGTCGGTCACGGAAAGAACCACTGCACGACATCACCTGGGTTCCGAGGCGTGAGGAGATTCAGATTGAGCTGGAACCCGGTGAGGCTCTTGATGTGGACATGCATGATGGTTCCCAGATTAGATTTAGGAAACTGGCGCATGACTACGATCCGACAGATCGAATGTCGGCTTTGAAATTGCTTGAAGATTCCTGCAATCGCGGGGTTCTCATCACCGGTTTGGTTTACATCAATGAAGAAACGCCGCCTCTTGATGAGACGGAGAATCTCGTCGATCTACCGCTAACACAGCTTTCTGAGGATGCTCTCCGCCCGTCGAAAGAAACGCTGGATGCTTTCATTGAGAGATATCGTTAGGTGAAGAACGCTTGATTATTACGATTTGAATGGGGGTAGTCCAATAAGTTTTTGGTATTGCCTCCCCAATAAAAAACCGTAGGGGCCGACCCATGTGTTGGCCTACCGCACTCCCGCAGGTTCAAAATCGGCGGGAGGTTTTGTTTCTTCGGATCCATTCCCTACTCACTTCATAGCGAGGAGATTGCTTCGTCGCTTCGCTTCTCGCAAGGACAATGATGGGATAGTTCCTGTCTTAGTGTCATTTCGAGCGAAGCGAGAAATCCCTGCGATGGAGCGGATGGAGGCCCTCATCTGGGGAAACAGATCCATTCTCCACTGCCAAAGAATCTTGAATCTCGTATTGAGTCGCCTCAGGGATTTCTCGGTCGCCACTGCGCGGCTCACTCGAAATGACACTATTGAGAGTTGACCACCCTAAATGTCATTTCGAGCGAAGCGAGAAATCCCTTTGATGTCTGCGCATAAACTCCATAGATAACAGTTACGCCAAGAACAGGCTCATCCGCAAATGGTACTTTACCTCGCCATTCTGGCGTCAACGCCACCAATTTGTATAATCTACTAGAGAGGGTATCCATTGAGCGGTTTTGGCATTTTCGCGGGACTTGCAGCGGCGAGCATCTGGGGTGGGATGTACGTTGTCAGTAAAGTTGTGCTGGAAGTTATTCCCCCTTTTACTTTGCTCAGCCTGCGGCTTCTGCTTGGAATCGTAAGCTTGGCCGTCTTTCTTCCAGGTCAGGGTGGGCTCAAATGGCCTCTAAAACGCCTTCTAGCTGCATTTCTGGCCGGATTCATAGGTTATGGCATCTCATTAGGCCTCCAGTTTGTAGGCACGCACCTGTCAACTGCAGCAAACGCTGCGCTCGTGACCTCAGCTTCTCCGGCATTCATTCTGATTTTCGGTATCTGGATTCTTGGAGAAAAGGCCACGTGGAGCAGGGTCGCGGCGTTGATTCTTTCCTCTGTAGGCGTCATTATTGTTATCGATCCTAGAAGCGTGTTCCTTGGTGGGGATCTTGCGCTCGGAAATATTGCCTTGCTAGGCGCAGCACTGACATGGGGCTTATATTCCGTACTGATTAAAAAAGTTGGCGCCCAGATGACGACCGTCGCAGTCAGCTTCATCGCCTTCCTGGGCGGTTTGCCGATGAGTTTGCCGCTCTCGGCGTTTGAGATCAGGACGGTTGGCATTGGGCAGATTACACCTGGCATCCTATTGGGAGTGTTGTATTTAGGGGTAGTATCAACTGGATTGGCGATGTACCTTTGGAATAAATCCCTGGACTTATTAGATGCCGGGTTGGTCTCTCTTTTATTTTTCGCTCAACCGGTCGTAGGTGTGGGGTTGGGGACGATGCTACTTGGCGAGGAGCTCAATCTTGGTTTCTGGATCGGCGCATTGCTCATTGGCGGAGGGTTGCTCGTTGCAGCTCGCGCGGAGTCGACAAGTTCAACCAGGGGATCAGCGGACGCAAGCCTCTGAGGAGGGATTAAATGCCGGGAAGTAATGGATGTTTTAATAAAGGGATGAAGGTGCTAGCAATCGCCGTGGCGCTATTATTCATCCTTGTGCTGCCGCTAACGCTGCTGGGGCGCGACCTGGCAATGGTGATATTCTCACCGGCGAGTGTTTCCGGGATTCTCCGCAGCCGGCTGAACGTATCGGGTTTTGTGAACAATATCGCTGCTGAGACCTTCCTGTCGGAGCGATGGTTCGACGAAATGGATATCGGGGGTGAAGAACTGAAGCCGATGTTTCAGTATCTATCACCGGCTGAGCGCGAGGAGATCCTCACGACTCTCATGCCGCCCGAGTGGATAGATGAGCAACTGGATAATGTTATCCACTCTTTCTTCACATGGGTAGAGGGCGAGCGACCTGAGCCGCGTATCGCCGTTGATCTTGTCCCTCTCAAGGAAGGTCTGCTCAAGGGCGGTTTACGGCGGATATTCGATACGCTGATCGATTCTTGGCCGAGCTGTACGACGGACGAAATCGAGATCATGAGAGAGGAATTGATGCGAACGGGCGAGATTCCGATAGAGATTTGCGAACCGCCCGAACCGTATCGATCACAAGTCCTCGATTTTGCCATCGATGAATTTGGGATTCTAATTCGGGCACAGCCCGATAAAATTCCGCTCATCGATTCATTCGATGCTTCACCCGCCGAAGTAACTGAGTTCAAAGAACAGTTCCAATTCTTGAGATCGGTGATGATGTGGGGATGGTTCTTGCCTGCATCCTTGCTAGGTGTGATGATGATATTGGTCATTCGCTCAATGCGCGATATCGGTCAGTGGTGGGGGATTCCACTGCTTATTGGTGGCCTGCTGTCGCTCGCCATCATTGGGGTTGTCAGTGCGGGGCGAGCCGACCTTGCCCGTGACACACTTGCCGATTTTGCTCAGATGGGGACACCGTTATATCGGGCGTTGGAAATTGCATTGCTGGGGATTCTGGTTGCCGCAACCCGTCTCGCGCTCTTCCATGCATCTTTGATTACGGTCGCGGGTTTAGCGTTGTGGCAGATCACACGACAATTAAGCAAACGGGCGAAGCCGCAGACAATCCCCGAACCTGAGCCGAGCGATGCTGTACCGACAGAGCAGGTTTCCGGGATACCTGCTCCTCCGCCTGTGCCTCCGCTCGGGAGTGGACCGGATGATGAAGAGGGTCCTCCCTCGGGTATCTTCGGTTAATCATGCTCTTGTTTAGGATGGTCGTGGCAAGGGAGTCAGTAGGGATTGATCAAGTGTACTTGGTGAGAAAATTGGGTGTTTAGGGCAATGGAATTGGGCTAAAATGGACCAAGTATTGCCGATGCGCATAGCCATACAGTGACGAGTACACACATAGCGGGGAGGGCTGGATATGAAAATAGAACGTGATTCCTTGGACGTATTTGAATTCTACGGTCTTGAAATACGCGATTATACAGCTGGGTGGGAAGGCAGCTCATCCATCGCCGAAATCACAGTTCCTGCTGGTGGTCGACACGAACGCGCATGGTCAAAGAGATCGGACAAGTACTACTATGTCATTGACGGTAGATTTAGTTTCATCGTTGACAATCAGGTTCTAAATATTTCTTCTGGCGATGTCTGTATCATTCACCAGGGAAAGAGGTTTAGCTACGAAAACGTAACTGGAGAAACTGCTAGATTGCTTGTCGTCCATACGCCGAGCTTTGAGCCGGATGGAGAGATTTTTGAGGAATAGCGTATGCCAAGCCGACGCAGCAGGCTCAGAACGATCACCTTTAGGACCCAAGCATCCAATAGAGCATGGGGGTTAACGATATCTAGCGTTATATGGGTTTACCTTCACAAAGCGGCTCTGGTCTGATAAGATTAATTTCACTAGCGAACCGACCTCGGCATCAATAGGCCGGGGTCTTTGTTTGCGATACACAAAAGAGTTGAGGGTTTAGTTAGATATGAAAGTCGAACGGAATGAGTTACGAAATATTGCCATAATTGCACACGTCGACCATGGAAAAACCACGCTTGTCGACGGTATGCTGAAGCAGGCCAAGATCTTCCGCGAGAACCAGCAGGTGCTGGAGCGGGTGATGGATTCGAACGAACTAGAACGCGAGCGAGGCATCACCATCCTGGCAAAAAACACAGCCATCTCCATCTTTGATGAGACGATTGGCGGCAAGGTGAAGATAAACATCGTCGATACGCCCGGACACGCCGATTTTGGCGGCGAGGTCGAGCGCGTGATGAATATGGTCGATGGTGTTCTGCTGCTGGTGGATGCGGCCGAAGGGCCGATGCCACAAACGCGTTTCGTTTTACGGAAAGCGTTGGAGATGGATCGCCGCGCGGTGGTGGTGATCAACAAAGTGGACCGCAAGGGCGCAGATCCGAATCGGGCGCTCGACCAGACCTTCGATCTATTCATCCAACTGGGCGCCACGGATGAACAAGCTGATTTTCCCGTGATTTACGCCAATGCGGTAGCTGGGCGAGCAGGTCTCACGCCCGATCTGGGACCGAACCTGCAGCCACTTTTTGAGGCTATCCTGCGTCACATCCCCTCTCCGCAGGTCGATCTTGAGGCGCCGTTCCAGATGCTGGTGACAACACTGGGCTACGATTCCTACCGCGGCGTAACGGCCTCCGGTCGGATCGTCGCCGGTACGTTAAACGTTGGTGCCCCGCTGGCACGTATCAGCCATAGCGGCGAAATTACACCTGTTGTGGCCCGCTATCTCTACCTTCATCAAGGGCTGGAGCAAGTCGAGGTAGAGAATGCTAGCGCTGGGGAAATTGTTGTGGTGGCTGGCTTGGAGGGAGCGGCAATCGGGGAGACGCTGGCCGATCCCGAGCAACCAGTCCCACTCCCTACCATCCATGTCGAGGAGCCGACGGTGCGCATGACCTTCGGTGTCAACGCCTCACCCTTCTCCGGCCGTGAGGGACGTTGGGGCACATCACGAAAGCTGCGTGAGAGGTTGTTCAATGAATTGCGCACCAACGTCGCCTTAAAGGTTGACGAGACCGGTTCGGCAGAAGCTTTCACTGTATCCGGAAGGGGCGAATTGCATCTGGCGATTCTGATCGAAACCATGCGCCGCGAAGGGTATGAATTTCAAGTTTCGCGCCCTGAGGTGATCCTTCGCAATATCGACGGGGTGGTGCACGAACCCTATGAAGAGGTCTACATCGAAACCGGGTCGGAGTCTGTCGGAGCTGTGGTGGAGATGCTCGGCAAGCGGCGGGGGCAGATGCTCGATTTGCAGGACGACCAGGATGACGCTGTGCGGCTGCGCTATCTGGTGCCCACGCGCGGCCTACTGGGGTTCCGCCACCATTTCATGACCGCCACGCGTGGCGCGGGGTTCATGCACAGCATATTCCACGATTACCTTCCAATCTCAGGCGGTAATCTTGTAAGATCTCGGGGGTCGTTGGTCGCATGGGAACATGGTGTCACCACGACTTATGGCCTGAAGAATGCAGAAGGGCGAGGGATGCTCTTCCTTGGACCCGGAGTCGAGGTCTATGAAGGCATGGTGGTCGGTGAGAATCAGCGCCCCGACGACTTGGTGGTCAATGTGTGTAAAAAGCGGCATGTCACCAATATGCGTGCGTCGTTTCGCGAGATCGATCAACGACTTACACCACCGCGGGAGATGAGCCTGGATGAGGCTATTGAGTATATGGGGGATGATGAGTTGCTTGAGGTAACCCCGAAGAGTTTGCGCATTCGCAAGCGTATTCTCGATTCGCACATCCGCAACCGGGAAGTCAAGCGTACCAAAGAAGCTGTTGACGCCTGAATCTATCGCATTCAGCGGTGGAAACTCTCTCTAATTTCGATTAAGTGTATTCTCATTGTGGGAAAACCACTATGCATCTCAAGAGGACCTATGATAATCCGACCTGAAAACGAAAACGATCGGGATGCCGTGTTTGCCGTCAATATTTCAGCGTTTGAAACACAAGCTGAAGCTACTCTTGTTGACGTTTTACGAGAACAAGCGCGACCGGTTGTTTCACTCGTTGCTGAGGAACAGGGGAATGTTGTCGGTCATATCATGTTTTCACCGGTTATTCTCTCGGGGAATCCTGACCTCAAGGTGATGGGATTGGCCCCCATGGCGGTTGCGCCAGAGCGCCAGCGTAAAGGTATCGGCTCGGCACTCGTTCGAGCTGGTCTTGAACAGTGCCGGCAGCTCGGTTTTGTTGCCGTTGTTGTTCTGGGGCACCCCGAATATTACCCCCGCTTTGGGTTCTTGCCTTCTTCTCGATTTGGCATTGACTCTGAATACGAGGTGCCTGAAGAAGTATTTATGGCTATGGAGTTGGAGCCAGAAGCTCTGAGTGGACAAACTGGCAGGGTGAAATATCATCATGCCTTCAGCAACGCATAACAACGCCATGCAGCCGGCGCGCGTTAAGTGATGAATACATTGACAGTGAGAGTGGCTGCAGTAATTAAGTTCTCCTTGTAAGATTTAGGCACTTCGGGAAGAACCATAAGGCAAGCCACTCTCCAGTTCCGATACCTTCTAGGTTAGAAGACGAAGATGTAAATGAGGGGTAAGATCAGCAAGACGGCGAGTAAAGTACCTGCAATTACAATGGCTAGTCCTAGTGTTCGAATTACCATCATCTTGTTTGCTTTCTTATAAGTTTCCATTATTTCCTCCTGTGATAGTGGGATTGGCACTTCATCGAATCCGATGCTAGTGGCTTGCTCGACCATACTCGCCAGGGAAGGATCTATTTCCAAGAACCTTTCGACGATTATCTTCGTTTCATCGCTCACTTCACCGGCGATATACAGAGGCAGCAAATCTACGACAAGTTCCCTCGTTATCTCCATTTTCCCTCCTGTTTTGATCTCATCCCTTAGGGGAATCATCCTGTTTTTGTTAGGTTCCATCGTCAGGTCGCCTCCTCATTCATTCGGTTGGCAATCAGTTTCTTCCGCACCCGATGAGCCTTCACTTTGGCGGCGGCTTCAGAGATCAGCAAAATCCGTGCGATCTCGGCGTAAGGCAATTCATATTTAATGCGAATGATAAACGCGGAACGGTCAATTTCAGGCAACGTTTTTAGAAAGGTCTGGATGCGATCCAGTTCACTACGGACTTCAGCGGATTTTTCTGGTCCAGGGGCTGGGTCGGGGTGCATATCCTCCAATTCGGTATGTTTCCTTTGTTTCCTTAACTGCCCCAGATACACATTACGAGCAATTTTCAAAAGGTATCCCTTGAGCGTTTCCGTTCGTATTGAACTCAGATTCATCCAGGCGCGTACGAATGTTTCTGAGGTGATATCCTTCGCCTCCTCGCTGTTGCCAGAGAGCCAAAAGGCAAAGCGATAGACGTCATGCGCATATTTGAAGTAAAGGTCGTTGAATTTGAGCATGTTGTTATCTCTATATACAATATGCACGAGAATGGCGAATCGTTACAACTATTTTGAAGCTAAAAACACTGCGTCCACATTCGTTCACTTTACCAGTCGCTGGATGCGAGACTGATAGCGGCGGGAATTGACAGCAAAGTTGTAAGATAAGGGGGAGGGAGCATGGAACGCTATTCGAGGATATTCACGAATCAACCTGGAGGTGACGTATGCGGCAGATCGACATCCAGACTTGGCCCCGACGCGAGCATTTCAAGGTTTTTAACACCTTTGACTATCCACACTTCAGCTTGTGCGCAAATGTAGACCTGACGACGTTCTATCCTTTCGTCAAAAAGCGTGGAATTTCGTTTACCGTGGCGGTTGTATACGTACTCGCAAGAGCAGCGAACGCGATTCCTGAGTTCCGTTATCGTATTCGCGAGGGAAGAGTTGTAGAGCACGATATCGTACACCCATCTGCAACGATTCTAACGGATGATGATCTATTCAGCTTTTGTTCGTTTGAGTATATTGAGGACTTCTCGGAGTTTGCAGTAAAAGCTGCAGAGAGGATTGCTTGTGTGAAAGACGAGCTCACGCTGGAAGACGGACCTGAGCAAGATGACTTGTTGTACATGTCAGCAATCCCTTGGGTGTCCTTCACAAGCTTTATGCATCCTCTTCACCTGCATCCAGCGGATTCTGTGCCGCGGTTTGCGTGGGGCAAGTTCTTCGAGGAGGGCGAATCCTTGAAGATGCCGTTGAGTGTGCAAGGACATCATGCACTAATGGATGGTATTCACATTGGCAGATACTATGCAGAAGTGCAAGGCTACTTCCAACAACCGCGGGTCGTGCTAGGCGATGGTTAGGCGTACAACCTATTTGCAGTCCCAGAAAATATCTGGGATCTTCGGAAGCCGCCCCTGCAGAAAGCGCGATTTAGGCGCAGTGTGCTGAACGAGCTGCGGTATGCGGTAAAACAAAGGCAGGGAGGATGCAGAGAAGCCGGGAATACCCCGGTCCGCAAGCTCAAAAATACGTTATAATCACACATATATGGACATACTTACTGTACTATATCCTAATAGTTAACGGGAACGATAAGCACCGGTTCTTTGTAGGAGAGACTAATGGCGATTCTAAGTACGAAATTCAAGATTGTTATCCTCACACTGCTTCTGGGCGTTTTCGTTTCAGCCTGCGGTGGGTCGACGGGTGAGGTTGCTCCTACAACGGCAGTGAACACTGATGCAAAGATCACGCTCGACGGGAAAACGCTTCTCGAGGAACGCTGCACGGCTTGCCATACGCTCGATCGAGTCGAGAGCGCCTCGAAGAGTGCGGGAGGATGGGGACTGAACGTCCGGGAAATGGTGGGCAAAGGCGCCGAGCTTAATGCATCCGAACAGGAAGTATTAATCGAATACCTTTCCATCACCTACAGATATCCGTAACACGAAGCCCATCACGGTCCAAACCGGAAAAAAACTATACGGTTGCTTGCCCTCGATGCAGAGTGGACAAGCAGCCGTTATTTCTTGTGTATAGGATGGTGTTGTACGTTTTGACCGCTGGACATATGTTTCCAGCGGCTAGGAAAAATTAATAAGAAGGATCGACTCGCTTGAAAAGCAACAGGTTGCACCGTAGAATTGCATTATTGGTCTTTATGGAACCGAGCTAGGTGTTCTGTGTCACCCTAGTTTTTATGGGTAAACAAGAATGATTTACTACTGCAGAAAGGGTGTGGCTGAGACTTTATGATGAGTGTTCAACCTGTTCACCTCATTGGTTCTATTGTGCGCTTGGAGCCACTTTCAGAAGCTCATGTGCCTGATTTGGCGGTCGCTGGACAGGATGAGTCTATCTGGAAATTCCTGCCATACGGAAATGTCAACACAGAAGCAAAGATGTCCGAGCATGTTAAGATGCTGCTCGCCCGGGCAACGCGGGGGACAGACCTGCCCTTCGTAGTGGTTCTTCTTGAGTCGAACAAACCGATCGGTTGTTCACGCTACCTGGAGATAAGAGAAGATCATCGGGCTTTGGAAATCGGTGGCACCTGGTATGGCCGCGTTTATCAACGATCTGGAGTAAATACCGAGTGCAAGTATTTACTTATAAAACACGCTTTCGAGACGCTTGGCTGCATCCGCGTACAATTTAAGACCGACGCGCGCAACCAGCGATCACAAGTATCCCTTGAACGGATTGGCGCGGTCAAGGAGGGTACTCTACGCAAACAAATGATTACGGCTGATGGTCATATCCGCGACTCTATTTACTACAGCATTATCGAAAGCGAGTGGCCATCTGTAAAGGCTAACTTGGAAGAGAAGCTGAAACGCTCGAACGAATAGGGAATGCGTACAACCTGCACCTTTTCGCATTTGAAATTGATGGGCCTTGTGCCAAGCGTCCGCCAATTTCACTCTACAAATTGCGACACCAAATAACCAATAATGTCTTACAATTCATTCCGGCAAATCAAAGCCTTCTACCTACTGCTGAAGTGCTCAGACCCTGGGTGAAAGACAAATTACAACAGATGATTCCTGTGTAGGAAAACATGACAGAAGAAATGGAAACGAAAACAACAGAAGTTCAGGAAGATGACGATAGATACATTAATAGAAAAAACTTAATATTGACATCATCTCAAGCGATGTTGTTATCCTGGTTGTTTCTTGCAGTAATTGTGCTTTTTGTGATCAATCTGATTATCTTCTTGTTATCGGTAGCCGGTGTGCAATTCCAAGGCGCCATTGTTACGATTAACCAGATGATCGGCAATCTATCCACACAACTGCTCCTGATTGCCGTCGCGGGATTCTTTTTTGTTTTCCTGCGCGCGATTTCCGAGGGGCTATACATGCTCATGGATTTGGGGGATGAAGTTTCAAAGATCGGTAAAGAGCTGGAAAAATAAAAGTAGAATAAATCCAACGGAAGCTCGATTCACCACTATTGCGTTTATTACCTGCCCCGGCTGCCATCTGGTATGCTGGGGCAAACCTATTTCTATAATTGTAGGGGACTGCATCGCTACACGACTCGCGAAGGTCCCTGTAGATGGGCGCGGTATGGTTATCGGAAGGTTTACGGCATGAGCACACAACTTCGTTAAGAATCTATGCGCCGGAACGAAGGCTGGTTATGGAAAAAGACGACGATCCGAAAGCACTGATCGCAAATCTTCAAGAACGCAGGGAGCTTCTTGTCTTTTTAATATCAGAATATGAAGATCGGCTTATGTTTGACGACCTGAGAGGTGATGAACGCGAGCGCTCCTTAGAAGAGCTGCGCATGTTACAAATGCAATTACAATCCATCGATACCGCCCTGGCGGAGATGGAAAGCTCCCCGGATCTTTAAGTTTGCCAGTAATTAAAATTGGGAGAGCGGTTTCTTATTGGAATTGTCCCGGATGGTTGGATGACCTAGGATTCTGAGGGTGAGAGGAGTCCATGATGACTGAAGAATTCGTAGCGATAGAGCATCAAAACCAGGTCGCTATCCTAAAGCTAAATCAAGGAGTTACAAACGCAATCAATGGCGACCTTGTCCATGCGCTTGACTCAGCAATTAAGAGCCAAGCTGCAGATCCTGATGTGCACGGAATGGTTCTTACAAGCTCAAACCGTAAATTCTTCTCCATTGGTTTAGATATCCCGCATCTATTCGCTCTCGGCGAGAAGAATTTTCGATCTTTTTACCAATCCTTCAATCAGATGTGCCTGGGCATGTTGACTTCAACAAAACCACTCGTCGCGGGGATTACAGGCCATGCGATTGCGGGTGGCTGTATATTAAGCCTTTGTTGTGATTACCGCTTTATCTCAGAAGGGCGCAAACTGATTGGGTTGAATGAGATTAAATTAGGGGTTCCCGTTCCCTACGTGGCGGATTGCATTCTCAGGAAACTAATAGGGCATCGGCTGGCGCGCGATGTCATGGATTCAGGCGGATTCCTCGAACCTGAAGAAGCACAACGATTGGGCATGGTCGATCGGATATTACCCGTGGAAGAAGTGGTATCTCAATCGGTTGAGAAGGCGAGAGAGCTGTCCTCAGACTCTCTGGAAGCATTCGCTTTGATTAAGAGCAGCCGAGTACATGCCCTTAAGCGAGAGATTACGGCGCAATTAGCGGAACGGGAAAATGCATTTATTAAGTGTTGGTTTTCCGATGATGCCCGCGTGCGTTTAAAAGAAGCCATCTCTAAATACTAGCGGTCGTGCGTTAGTATCCGATATAAAGTCGGGATGGAAACGCTGACGATAAGGAGCGTGATGACACCTGATGTGATTCGTAAGATTTACGACTATACCTACTGGGCTTTTGAACGTGTTTGGAATTGCATATGCCAACTGACGGATGAACAATTCACACAGGAGCTTGGCTATTCATCGGGTTCAATTCGCAATCATGTCATCCACATGATCAGCGGCCATCACCGCTGGGTTAACCGACTGAAGGGCGAGGAAGTTCTTCCACATCTCAATTTTAAGGATTATTCATCGCTAACGGCCGTGAAAGCTAAATGGGATGAGGCAAAAGCTGAATTTCTTGAATATGTTTATTCGCTTGACCAGGAACAATTGGACGAGGTGGTTACTGTTGAGATTGCAAGCCGAGGGGTGGTTTCAAATTTGCAGAGGTGGGAGGTGCTCCTGCACCTGGCTAATCATTCCACGGATCATCGCTCTCAGATTCTGGCAATGCTGCACCAACAATTTGATATACAAACGGTTGAGCAAGATATGATCTTCTTCCTGTGGGGAGAGGATGTAAGCCAAGGATAATCAATCGCCACATACTTGTGCTAAGTAAAAGTGGTTTTGATGGGTAATCATTCCGAACTGGCTTATGGAGAACAACAACGTGAACAACTTAAAAGACCTTACTGGACCAATGCGTCTACCCTTCGTTATTTTAACTCCCGCCTGTGTTTTGGTAGGACTTGGGACCGCAGTTTGGTCAACTGGAGAAGTTAATACTATTTATTTCATCTTGGCGCTTATCGGGGCAATTGCTGCTCACATCAGTGTCAATGCCTTCAATGAATACTTTGATTTCAAGAGCGGATTAGATTATAGAACCCATCGGACCCCCTTTAGCGGAGGCAGCGGTACCTTGCCTGAGAGACCTGAACTCGCGCGACAAGCTTTGAGCGTCGCCATCGTAGCGATAATCATCACTGTACTGATTGGCTTTTTCTTCCTTCGGATAAGAGGGCTTTCCCTATTGCCGCTGGGTGCTCTCGGGCTTCTTATTATCATTGCCTACACACCCTGGTTTACCCGCAATCCTATTCTATGTTTACTTGCCCCCGGATTGGGCTTTGGACCACTGATGGTCATGGGTACCAATTTCGTTCTGACGGGCGGACACTCGTGGACGTCATTTATTGCATCGCTTGTGCCTTTTTTCCTGGTCAACGACTTGCTGCTCTTGAATCAATTTCCGGATATCGAAGCAGATCAAAGTGTGGGTCGACGCCATCTTCCCATAATCCTTGGTCGAAGAGTAAGCAGCCTGATCTATGGCACAATCTTACTTCTAGCTTACCTATCGATCGTCCTCGGGGTCACGCTTGGCCATCTGCCTCCGACAAGTCTCATTGGGCTGCTAACGCTGCTTATCGCTATACCAGTCATCATCGGCGTTTATCGTTCCGCCGAGAGTGTGGAGAAATTAGTGCCCTTCTTGGGTTTGAATGTGATCATCAATATCGTCACTCCCACACTGGTCGCCATTGGATTGTTTCTAGGATAGGCTGGGGAGCTTTACAATCTCTTGAAGTGTTGAGCGGTAGGGACCTTCACGGCTTTCAGGAGTTTCTAACGCGGGGTGATAATTATTAGAAGTGGGTGTTCTTTCGATGTCAGACATGAATCAACTGAGGATTTCATTAGCGGTCCAAGATTTCCGCCGTGCGCGCCGCAAGGCTGCGCTGCAGGAAGTCTTTGCCCGTTTTACCAGCAAATCTGCTGATCTTCTCTCCTATGAGGAAGTGCGCGAATCGCTGAAGGGCAGGAGGAGTTCAAAGCAGGAATTGAGGGAAATACCGCTGGACGCAATTGTGGGCAGTGTGGGGCGCTATAAGGACTTCACACGCAAATTCTTGCCTCGGCAAGATAGCGACGAAAGTCGGTGGGCAAGGGTCAAAGCGGCAGTTATGGAGATGACGGGATTGCCATTTATTGAGGTTTATCAGATTGGCGATGTCTATTTTGTGTTTGACGGAAACCATCGTGTATCGGTCGCCCGTCAGCTCGGCGCAAAGCACATTCAGGCAAACGTAACTGAAGTAATTACGAAAGTAGCGATATCACCAGATATCCAGCCCGATGAACTGATTGTTAAAGCTGAGCATGCTGATTTTCTAGAGTTTTCCCGTCTGGATGTGCTACGCCCAGAGGCTGATATGAGTGTTACTGCTCCAGGTCAGTATCACGAGCTTGCCCTCCAGATTTCATTCGTTCGTGATTACCTAAGTAATGAAAGAAAGAAGGTTATCACTGAGGAGGATGCCGTCCTATATTGGTTCGATGAGTTTTACTTACCCGTGGCGAGTGCAATCAGAGACCGAGGCCTCCTAAGAGAGTTTCCGGATCGCACGGTGACAGATCTCTATTTGTGGGTATATGAGCACAGAGCTGATTTAGAGAAAGCGTTGGGGTGGGATATCGAACCTGAAGAAGCAGTAAGTGATCTCGCCGAACGGTTCAGCCCCGGGCTCCTTCGAAAAATATCTCGGTTACGGGCAAAAATCTTTGACAAAATAACACCTGACGAGCTTGAGGCTGGTCCCGCTCCAGGTGAATGGAGAAAAAAGAGGGTGGCGGCGCGGACGGAAAATCGATTGTTCACAGAGATATTGATTCCTATCGATGGAACGGTCCAAAGTTGGCAAGCATTTGAGCAGGCGTTGTTGATGGCACAGCGCGAAGACGGAAGGTTGCGCGGTCTCCATGTGATTCCCTCAGATTCTGAAAAGAATACAGAGCAAGCACGAGTGGTGCAAACTGAATTTCTCGACCGGTGCGAGGCTGCAGGAATTCAGGGGCAGATGGCTATCGAAATTGGTGGCATATCCCGGAAAATCTGCGAACGCGCTCGCTGGGCCGATCTTGCGATTATGAGTCTGGCACATCCGCCTGGGCGGTACCCAATGGCCAGGTTGAGCTCAGGTTTCCGAACAATGATCCAACGCTGTCCCAGACCCGTCGTAGCAGTGCCGGGAGAGCCATCACCGATGAACCGAGCTTTGCTGGCCTTCGACGGCAGCCCCAAAGCTATGGAGGCGCTTTTCATTGGAACCTATTTGAATATCCAGTGGGCAACAAGATTGGTGCTCTTGACCATAAACGAGGGGCGGAGAGTTACGCCGAAGACGTTGGAACAAGCCCAGCAGTATCTTGAAGCTCATGGCGCGCAGGCCCTCGCTTTAGATAGGAGTGGCCCTGAGGCTGAAACCATCCTCGCATCAGCTGAAGAATACGAATGTGACATGTTCATTATGGGTGGATATGGGATGCAGCCGGTGCAAGAGGTTGTGCTTGGCAGTACCGTGGATCAAGTGCTGCGAGAATCAAGGTTGCCGGTGATGGTTTGCCGGTAGCGATTGAATTCAATCTGAAAATTGCCGTGATAATTCAGGGTCAGCTTCTAGCTGGATAAATTATAAGCCGGCTGTTATCTTTATCGTATTGTCTTCGACTCGGCGCGGATTATCTCTAGACCTCAATAGTGCGGACGGGGAATACACCAACTATCTTTGTATCGCTATAGGTTGTAATCGTATGAGCGTTGTAGCGTCTATTGTGCGTATGCCCGTGCAATAAGTAACGCGGCTTAAACAAAGTCATCAGTGTTAGAAACACTTTAAAACCGACATGCGCATGGTCTGAGCCATCGTGAATCCCATACGGCGGTGAGTGTGTGATGACCACATCGACAAATCGACCGTATCGCAGCTTGTTCACAAGCAATCGGGGTATTAGACTGGCGACGCGAGCGCGCATTTGTCCCTCGGTGTATTGAAAGGGAGTTCCCGGCGTATAGCGTACGGATCCGCCCAACCCCATAATGATTACGCCTTTGATATTAATGACCCGTCCATCGATGAGATCGCAACCTTCTGCGAATGCAACGCGGCGGCCTGATGCAGTATGAGTAACCTCCACATCGTGATTTCCGTGAACATAAAGAACCGGTTGATGTACCATCGAGACGATGTATTCAAGATAGTAATAGGGTAGGTCACCACAACCTACAAAGAGATCAACATCTCCGTAATTGTGGAGGATGTGCTCCGAGTAAACTCGCTCATCTACGCGGTCGCTAATGGCCAGGATCTTCATGCTATTTGAAACACTGTTATTCTTGAGCCTCCGCGCTATTGGTTCCGGATTGTCTCGATTTTACCATCAGGTTCTCGTCCGCCTCGATGCTGGGGTCTCTCTTAATACAGGATAAGTTCTCGGCAATTACTTCGATTACAATACATATTGAGCAACAAAGACCAATTATCCTTGGATTGAGAGAAATCGAATGTTTTCAGTTTCCGCTCGAACCCTGAATATCTTAGCCGCTCTTGTCTGGTATATCGGCGGCATTCGCTTGCTGCAAAAGGGTATTGACCTGTTGATTGAAGCAGAATCAATAAACCCCGGACTAGCATGGCCCTGGGTAGCCGGAATTGTGGGGCTCGTCCTCGGCGGATTGAAAGCAAAATACTTGTTCACTAACAGCATTAAAAAGAATCTGATCAGGATTGACGGTTTATCTAAGCCAAAAATCTGGCAGTTTTTCAGCCCCGGCTTCTTTGCTGCGTTGACGGTTATGATCCTGGCCGGCGTAACCTTATCCAGGATGGCCCACAACAATTACCAATTCTTGATCGCTGTGGCAATCTTGGATATCGGTATAGCCATCGCTCTGCTGGGAAGCAGCTATGTATATTGGACACAAAAGGCGTTTGTGAAATAGCGTCTGTGGTTAGTATTTTGACGGAATGTTTGTTCAGAGTACAGCTTCGTTAGTGTCCTTCTCACAGAAGCACATTATTCCGCGATTGATAAATCACCCTCGGAAAAGTCACTCTTCTGCTCGAAGAACGAGATGCTTCGCTTTGCTCAGCATGACAGGTTCCCACTTGATGTCATTCTTGAGGAGCATAGCGACGAAGAATCTCGCTTTCATTTGAAAGAAGTCCTTGTCAATAAGCAATAAGTTACTTTGTCTTCGTTGTCCTTCAGCCCAGTAGGACATTCCGCCACACAAGAAATATCACTGTAAAAGTGGTCTTTAAGTTTGGAGAGTTGAGGAATCGTCTTATTTTAATGGAAGCTTGAACCACCATAATGGAACCAGCCGATGGATAGTCAGGCTTTCTCCGAGACGAGCAATTTCATATAAGGTTCGAGTTTGGATATGCTCTCGAAGCTCATTGTCTGCTCGATGATGTCAGAAATTCTTCCCTCACTCATCGTCTTTTGGGCATTCGCCCGGAATTTCGCAAACAGATCCTCATCGCTCAGCGGATCTTCCGGTGAGCCTTTCGCATAGTCAGTTTGAGCGCTGTGTTTGCTCCCATCTTGCAGTGTGATCGTTACTGAGGCGCGCTTTATATCAGGAAACAAAGCGTCGATCTCGGGATCAGCGACGACCTTAATCTTCTGCAGAGTCGCTCTTATGTCTGGGTCCCTCAATTTATGATCTTCAAATGACTCAGGCAAAACGTTTCCATCAACGACGGCCGCGGCGATTACATAGGGCAGGCTGTGATCGGCGGTTTCCTTCGTGTCGGGTTTGTATTTACTCGGGTCGGAGAGGATGTCCGCGCCGCGAGTGGTTGTTTTAACCAGTATCTCTTGAATCTGATCGTGCCGGATTTCATGCTCGCCGATTACTTTGAGCGCCGCGCTTATGGGTTGGTGTGTGAGCGCCTCCGTAGGGAAGGCTTTATAACTGCATTTTGTGATGAGAAAATCATCGCCAAGCCCATCGAGCAGGGCGTCCGTGTCCCAGGTTACATTATTCAGAACTTCGATCAACCCTTCTTTCCCCTCGATTACATGGACAGGGCCCTCGTAACCCTCACGAGCCATCAACGCGGCGTACACACCAGCTTGTGCGGCGAGAGGGTCGGCGGTGTTTTTCATGTTCGTGAGATGCCCGGCAACCACACCACCGAGTGTGAAGTGGCTGCTGCCGCTGATGCCCATGGTGGCGACGAGCTGATCTATTCCCAATCCATACAACTTGCCGGCGACGAGCGGGCTCACGAATTGCGTTAGCGAAGCATGGTGCCAGCCGACTTCCCGGATTCCCGGCGTGGCTGCATGACACCAGCGCATTTCCAGTTCATAGGCGATGACGGTTGCGACGAGGAGGTCTGCACCGTTTCGCCCATTGGCTTCCGCGGCAGCGAGAACTGCGCCAAGGAGGTCCGAGGGGTGGCTCGGGTCTTGAACCCAGTAGATGTCGTTGTAATCCAGGGCACGGATGAGCAGGCCATTCATCAGTGCGGCATTTGGGGCATTGGTTTTAGCGCCCGTGCCGATTACGGTCGCTTCCGGTGTGCCGCCGAGTTTCTCAGTGAATCGATACATGGCCCGCATGTCCTCGTTCTGAGTTGCGGCCAATGCGCAGCCGACGCTGTCCAGCAAGAAGCGCTTCGCTTCGTAGATAGCATCCTGCGGAATGTCGTCATAGTGCAGCCTGTCGGTAAATTCAGCCATTTTCCGGCTGATTGAGGTCATCGCATCCTCCAAAATCAAAACTTATTTGTTAACGTCTATAGTTTACTGGCAACAGCATGTGCCATTTCGAGCGTTGTGCTTTCACCACCCATATCGTATGTGCGGACGTCTCCTTCAGCGATTACTTTCGCGATCGCCTCTTCCAGCGACTGAGCCATATCGATCTCTCCCAGCCAGTCGAGCATGAGCTTCACAGCAAGGAGCATGGCGATGGGGTTAACTTTGTATTGACCCGCATACTTCGGCGCTGACCCGTGGGTGGGCTCGAAGACGGCGAACTTGTCACCGATATTTCCACTGGAGGCGAAGCCAAGGCCGCCGACCAACTGCGCAGAAAGATCGGATAGGATGTCGCCAAACATGTTGCTCGTCACGAGCACGCCGTAATTGTCGGGGTTTTTAAGGAGCCACATCATCTGCGCATCGATGTTGGTTTCCCAGAGTTCAATTTTCGCGTAATCGCTGGCGACTTTGCGGGCTTCTCGTATCATCAGGCCGCTGGTCTCACGCAGGACATTCGGTTTCTCAACAAGGGTGACGGTGAGGTAACCAAATCGCTGGGCATACTCGAACGCCTGGCGGATGATCCTGTGTGCACCGCGATTGGTGATCACCCGCAGGCTGACAGCAAGCTCATCTCCCGGAATCGCATCGAAACGCCCGATTGCCGGGTTGAATTGTTTCATCGTCTCCCGTAATTCCTGAGGAAATGGATGAAATTCGACCCCGCTGTACAGGCCCTCCGTGTTCTCACGGAAGACGACCAGGTCGATGTCGTCGCGATAATTCAGCGGGCTACCCGGGTATGCCTTGCAAGGTCGAAGGTTTGTGTATAAGTCGAAATGCTGCCGCAGACGGACGATCGGGCTCCGGTAGGATAGCCCTTTGCCCTTGAGTTCTGGAGTAAGCTCAAGTTCTGCTTCATCCGTGGGTTTTGAGGTGATGGCGCCGAACAATCCGCAGGTGCAATCTTCCAACAAGGCAATCGTCCTTTCCGGGAGCGGATCGCCTTCCTTGCACCAGAATTCCCAGCCTATGTCTGCGGGGACATATTCGGCGTCGAGCTTTATAGCGTCGAGGACAATCTGCGCGGCGTCCATTACATCTACGCCCACGCCATCACCCGGCATCCATGCGATTCGATATTTTGACATTGATTAAAGCTCCTCTTAGTTCGATCTCGTTTATTGTGCCACTTCTTTGTTCTGAAGTAGATGGTTATCCATCGGCATGCGTCCCGAATTCGTCAGAATGGCTGGAGCGCTAATCCAAGGCTTCGAGTCGTTTCTTCGTGTGAGCGATAAGACCACCGGCATCGAAAATCTCCCTGACAACCTCGGGGAGAGGATTAAACGTGTAAATACCCTTGTTTGTACGGATCTCGCCTTTGTCCAGATCGATCTCAATCTGTTCGCCATCGTGGATAGCTTGGACGGCTTCTGGACAGATGAGCACCGGAAGCGCGGCGTTCAGACAATTGCGGTAATAAATGCGTGCGAAAGACTCAGCGATGATTGCCCCCAGCCCGCCCTCCTTCAAACAGGTTACCGCCTGCTCGCGCGATGAGCCGCAGCCCCAATTCTTCCCGGCAACGATAATGTCACCCGGTTTGACCCCTCTGGCGAAGTTGGGGTCCAAATCCTCGAGGGCGTGCGCCGGCATATCTGTTGGTTCGCTGACGGTGTAGGTATATTTTCCAGGGAAAATGACGTCGGTGTTGACGTTATCGCCGTACTTCCATGAACGACCACGGATGATTTCCATCGTTTTCCTCAATCCAGGGAATTCGGGTGTGTGATCTTCCCGGCTACAGCGGAGGCGGCGGTGACTGCCGGGTTGGCGAGATAAATCTCGCTTTCCTTCGTCCCCATCCGGCCTTGAAAATTACGATTGGCGGTGCTGATCGTCACCTCGCCGGGAGCGGGGACCCCCAGGTGGTTGCCCATGCAGGGTCCACAGCCAGGACTTTCCACGAGTGCCCCAGCGTTGAGAAAATCCTCGACATACCCTTTGCGCAATGCTTCCTGAAATATTTCGGAGGAAGCCGGGATGACGATCATCCTCGTCCCGGGAGAAAGCTTCCGCCCGCTCAGAATTTCTGCGGCAGAAGCGAGATCTTCCAGTCGGCCGTTCGTGCAGGTTCCCAGGAAAGCCTGGTCTACTTTAGTGCCCGCGACCTCCGACAAGGGTTTAACGTTGTCAACGGTGTGCGGGCAGGCGATCATCGGCTCTAAGCTGCCGGCATCGATTTCAAGAACTTGCAGATAAGAAGCATCCGAATCCGGAAGCACAGGCTCAAAATCATGTCTGGCCCGGTTAGAGAGATAGGCGAGGGTTTTATCATCCGGCGAGACGTAGCTGTTCTTCGCGCCCATCTCAGCCGCCATATTGGTGAGGGTTGCTCGTTCACTAAGGCTCATGTCTGCGATAACGTTTCCGTGCCACTCGACGGACAGGTACAATGCGCCGTCTGCTCCGAGATCGCCGATGATTTTCAGGGCGAGATCCTTTGGGGTAACCCAGGCCGGCATCTTTCCGGTAACGGTGATCTTCAAGCTCTCCGGGACTCGTAGCCAAAGCGTACCGACCGCCCAGATGGAGGCCATCTCGCTGCGGCCGATGCCGGCGCCGAAAGCACCCATGACCCCTGCGTGAGGCGTATGCGAATCTGAGCCAAGGACAATCTCGCCAGGAAGCGCCAATCCCTCCTCAACGAGAACCTGGTGGCATATGCCTCGGCCGACATCGAAGAAATGGGGGATCCCTTGCTCACACACAAAATCGCGTATGATGCGGTGATTTTCTGCGTGTTTAGTTGTTGGAGCAGGGGCAGCATGATCGAGGAAGATCGCATGCATCTGCGGATTAAATACTTTCTTGCCGCCCATCCGTTGGAAGATGCCCACGATGGCAGCGGTATTATCGTGCGATAACGCTATCTGTGGTGAAATCTCGACGATATCACCAGGTTTCACCTGGCGTTTTCCGGAAGGGCGTGCGAGAACCTTTTCAGCGAAGGTTTGGCCCATGCAATCCTCTTTATCCCGTAGGTTCCATCATCATGGGTGTTTTGACCCGTATTTTGTCAAGTCAAAATCGGTGAAATCGGCGTGGTGAAAGATAATCGATTCTGGGCGTCGCGTGAATTTTTCGCCCTCCCAGGAGTGGGTCGCCACGATATGCATGACAGTTTCTGGGATCTGATGCTTATAGCACAGGGCGACTCCTGTGAAGGGGTGGCGTAGATATTCATAGGTGCTGGCCCAAACGAACTTATCACCCTCGCGGCTGAACTCAAGCAGCTTGCCAACGTCCGCTAACAGTGCTCCGGCGATGAGCACATCCTTGTCGATAGAATACCGGTCTCCATAGGCATCGGCGAGGACTTCCTCCATGGCGATGCACAATCTACAAACAACGCTCACGTGCTCGGGGAAGGTGATCTCAACTTTATCTACCAGGAGCGTGTAAGGCATCGTCTCAAGGTCGTCAAGCTGCCAACCTCCTGCTGAGAGGGCATCCTCCCAAACCGCGATGACCTTTCCTCGTAAATCTTCGTCTTGAATCTGGTTGATTTCTGGGATGAGATCGGCTATCGAGTTTGGCATAATAGACCTCCAAGCGTGAATGACTTACCTATCAATCTAAAGAACGCGGTGCGGGACCGTCGTATGAGATTTCTGTGGGATGGATGCGGCGCATTGGCCGCTCGCGAGTCTGCTCTTCATGA
>JAUWFP010000239.1 GCA_030606845.1 Anaerolineales bacterium
CAGGGTTCCCGAATCGGATCGCGAGATCGAGGAGGAAAAAACTAAGCGCGAAGACTTCCACCCAGAGAATATCCCGCCATTGCGTCCGGAAGAATGTGGAAAGTTCCTCGCGGTCACGCCAGGCAAGGGCGAAGGAAACACCCGCCAGCAGCACCAGCACAATGAAGAGCGTCAAGCGGCTGACAGTAATCCCGAGACTCCCGAAGATCCAGGCGCCCCAAGAGAATAACAGCAGTCCGATCAACCGCGAGAGCGCGTAGCCGCCGTCATGAAATCTTCGAAAAACGACTCGCGTTATGGGATAAACCAGCAGACCCAAAACCCCCAATGCTACCCACCAGACGATGGCGCTCAGCAATCCCGAGCGGTTAACAATACTCTCGGAGTTGAATATCTCTGACCAGGTGCCCCCGTCCTGCTGTTGCTGCCATTGATCCAAAGAGAGCAATAAGTCTTTCCCTATCGTATTCCCGGCATCCTTCGGCAGCAAATGGACGACGCCGCTCACATCGACCTGGGAAAGAATGTCAAAAACTTTTTCGGCGCTGAAATCCACATCCCGCTTGAAAATCAACACCTTCGGATGATCGTAAACGGTAAAAGCTTCCTCCGCGAACTGATCGTTGATCTCCAGCGCCCCGACCGATGGGTGGCTTTCAAAAACCTCAACGAGTGAGTACCCTAAGCGGCCGGTGTACAAGCCCACCTCTGCGGTCGCGCCGCACGTGGGGACATCTATTCCATCAGGGCAGCCGAAGAGTTCGCGGTAATAGGCAGAAGTAAGTGGGTAGCGGATGGGAACGCGGGGGATCGTTCCATACTGGCGATTGGAGGAGATCATAAGATAATCCCCCTGCTCCAAATATTCCACGATTCTCTCTAACTTATCGGGGATTCCGCTGTCATCGTCGTCCTGGTTATCGTGCCAATAAAGCTCGAGATTTTGCACCTCATATCGACCGCCAAGGCCTCGACCATCAACCCCCCACGGCAAGCCATCATCCCAGGTTGTCTCATGCACCAAGACCGTCGGGCGCATATGTAGGGATGGCGTACCGCTATTTTCGAGGATCAGGAACAGACGAGTATCTGGGTCGATGTTAAAGGACTGATCAAGTTGGATTTCAACCCGGACCTCTTCACCTGCGCGTACTTCGCCCTGATAATCCCCGCGACCGTAAACATCCCCGCCATGAGGCTCATCTGCGAGCGTCACAGAAAGGTCCAGGACGCCGCCCTGACCATCGCCCGTCGAGACGTAGGGCAATAGAACACCGCTTATAACTGCGGATACGTCTGTGGAGATTTCTGTTGTGTAGGTGTCCCCGGAGTTTAAATCAAAGGGTATGGGCACGGGGATTGTTTCGTAAAACGTCTCCCCATCTGCCTCACCCACCAGATTTACGGCAGCCGGAATATTCCTGTAAATCCAACGTGATGCAGATACCCGGGTGAGTGGCTCCGAGTATATTGAGTGGAAGGCAAAAGCCCATAAAGCCGTCCCCAGGACGGTGACCAATCCTACCAACAGCACGCCGACTCGGGCTGCCTTTTGCCATTGGTCTTTGAGTTTCGGGACACTCTCCCATGCAAAACAGAGCACCCAGGCGGCTAGCAACACCAGTGTTGGATAGATCGGCAATTGGTAGCGCATCGCCTTGGTGAAATTGATCGACTGCCAGATGAACATGCCGGCTGTCCAGACCACCAGGATCAAGTACCGCTCCCACCGTCCCCGAATCATCTCAACAAGAGCCCACCCCAAACCGATCCAGCCCAGGATCGCGAGCGGTATGCCCATTCCCCATAGAATCAAATTATTCAGTGAGAAGAAGATCGGGGCGCGGTCAGCCCACTGCAGCGCATATGGAGCATCGGTGTTCCCTGCCTGCTGGCTGCGGACTTCCGCCATATTCGCCAACCACTTTGTATTGAACTTCACGTTAAGGAATCCCGGCCCTTCAAAAGCATAGGGTTGGAAAACACGGAAGACCAGGAGGGACATGAGCGCTGCCGCGAACAAGAAAAGGAGCGTGCGGGAGATAACCGCGGACCTTTGATCAGAGGGAGCTTTCAAGACATTCGTGAGTCCAGCAAGTGCTACAACAACCGCCAGAGGGGCTGCGCTGATCTTGGAGGCCACTGCCAACCCCAGCATGACCCCGAAAAGCAGATAGTCACTGAGCTTCCCCTCGCCGATAACTCGAACCGAGAAATACAGGCCGGCGAGGATAAAAACATTGGCGAGCGGGTCGACGACAAAGAAATGCGCGTGTTGAATTAATAAAACCGAAAGCGCTGTAAACAACGCAGCGAGGATACCCACCCGACGATTGAAGAGTCTCTCCCCAATCAGATATATCAAAAGGATGGATACGAGATCTGAGATACCTGAAACAGCCCTCCCCAAGAGATGGACCTCGTCATAACCTGACATCCCGGTCCATTCAGCCAGATAACGGACGAGGAAGATCGGGAACGTACCATAGACGAAGAAGCCATGCCCAGCGTTATGCGGGTTGAGAGGGGATGCATCGGTGTTGAAATATTCCCCAATCGACTGTGGAGGTTGGATCGAGGTCTCAACCATCGTGAGGAAGCGCTCGTCCGGGTGGAGATGGGTACCAGAATCCCAGTTCAAGCCGGTGAAGCGCAGGTACGCAGCCAGACCGAGAACCGCGACCAGGAGAATCCCAACGACAAGATCCGAAAGAACCCTGGATCTTTCTTTTTCAGGCGGCTCGTGTTCTTGATCTATGGGTGTTTCAATTTCAGTCATCATCACCCGGTTTATCGAATTGCTTCTAGATTGGTGTCAGGGACGGAAGGCACTGACAGAATAATAAAATTCTTCCCCTCGATATCGTTTGGATACTCTGTAACCCGCGCAAAGGGGTACAACTCCTTGAGCTTCTGTAGGGATTCCACGTCATCCGGATGGAGCAGGAAGAGCTGTGGTCGAGTTTCGGAAGTCGTATTCGCTAAGTTCTCCGCGGAAATGGCGTAATCCCTGGTAGGTTGACCTGCATTTATCCCGACAAGTCGAGTGTCAACCCAATGGGGGAAGGCAACAACATGCGCGGTTTCATAATCACCGGTCGATTCAGCAAAATTCTGGATCACGGCGCCTGCTTGCGTCGTGTTCCATGCAGACCGGAGAAAAAGGTCTTGATATTCTTGGAAAACGAGATAGTAATTTAATCGACTCGCGATTACCAAGAGCAACCCTGTGAATACAAGGCTGATGGCGACCGTCCGACGCCCCTTCCAATGAGTTTCGATCCAATCCGGAATTGCCGCAAACGCCAAACCAGCAAGGATGAAAACGGGCACAATCGCCCCCGCGGCGCGGTTGGTAGCAGGGTTCTCCGCTGGAAAGGCAAGCGATAGCGTGGAGGGAAGCTGAAGAATGGGAATCGAGACGAGAATAAACAAATCAATCCAACGGCGGTAGCGCGCAAAGCGGGTAAGGGCGATAACTACTCCAAGAAAAAACAGAGCTCCAGTGACCCAATCCAGTGCTGGACGGTGCGGGATGGAGTTTACCCATACTTCACCATTGTCCCAGTTGAACATCTTCAAGCCGTTCCAGACGTTTGAGGCGAAAATCTGTATAGCAGGATCGGATAATTCCCTCTCGGTGCTCCCATAGCGCGTGGCCATCCTGTAGATCACCTCATCCGGGCGATTTACCGCAATTCTCACCAGGGGCATGAGCACAATCAGAGCGACGAGACCTGTGACTACGAGCAGCGTAATTATCTCCCGGCGCTGCTCACGCGAATCCTTAAACAGGAGGTACAGGCCAACACCAACAGCGATGGCGATGGGGATAACTCGCGCTGGGCTGTACCCATGGAGCCCCATGCCGACGACTAACCCGCAAAGCAGGAAATCATTACGATTGCGAGTACGGATTCCCTTGGCCAGGTAATAAAAAGCTGGAGCGACGAATAATGGGTAAAGTGGAAACCGAAGTCCCACCCGGCTGATCACATTCGGCCAGTAAGCGATCCCGGCCAGGACCATGGCTGCAAGAGCAACTCGCTTGCCCCCTACCTCTTTACCAAGGAGATAAATGAAGGGTAAGGTCAGAATCCCCGCC
>JAUWFP010000129.1 GCA_030606845.1 Anaerolineales bacterium
CTAAACGCAGCTGTGCAACTTCTTCTTGGTAATCCTCTACTTGCTGATCGTATGATGGACCAGGTCCAACTGCAATCCGGTAGAGCGTTACCCCTCCAAAATAAAGCCCCAATCCGATAGCAAGCCCCACCATGATTGCTACGAACAGGCGTAGAAATACCTTCAACGCTCTAGAAAACGGGTTGCTTGTGGTTTTTTCGCCGCTTGAAGTGCTGTTTCCAGAATTCTCCATAATCTTCAATCCTCATTACAGTATAGGGCGCGGTGCTGGGAGAAAAACGTTTATACAAATGACCGCGATCGTGCCGATGCTAATCAAGGAAAGTAAACAGGGTCAAATCATCTCCTGGGTGGGGGGATTTCTGCCTTCCCAGCCCTGTTAATACACAATGGACGGCTTTCGCCGTCCATTGTACCTCACAAATTTTATGCTTTTTTATCGGGCTTTGACCTCGATCTTCTTCGGTCGAGATTCCTCCGACTTGGGGATTCGCAGCGATAGCACGCCATCTTCAATGGTCGCTTCGGCCTTCTCCGCGTCAAGCAGGTCGGGGAGGCGTAGGCTGCGTTCGTAAGAACCACGATGCAGTTCACGCAACAGGACATCTTCTTGTCCGTTCTCCTCTTCCTTAACTTCGCCGCGTAAGGTGACGACGTCTTCGATAATTTCAATTTGCAGGTCGTCAGCTTTCAGGCCGGGCACATTAGCAGTGATCACATACTCATCACTGTTGGCCTGGACGTCTACCGGCAATCGGCAGCCGCCGTTGAAACCAACGGGATGATAACGATGCATCCTGCGATGTCTTTGTGGAACCATGTAGTAACTCATTACCAACACTCCTTAATAAGTATACGGATTACGCTTACAAGGATACCCGCCCATCATCAGATGTTCACATACGAGATATATGAATTCCGTTAACTGCCGCGCAGTTTACTTGTTAGAACCTAGAAACTACGCGCTTGCACCACTCCACTCAAATGAAGAACCTTCCATCGTCTTCCGGGTTTGGATCAGCGATTGGGCGAACCTTATTCTGGATTGGGTGTGGGTAGGGGGATAGTTTGCGGTCCCAGGACACGCTTGGCCGACTCATCCATCGTCAACCCGATGAAGCTCTGAAGCGGGTACCTGATCGCTTCCTCATAAAGCGTTCGCTGTAAAGCAGGGCTGCCTATCTCCATCAAGAGTGCGTAGTAATCTTCAGCCACGGCGATCTGTTCGGCGGTGATGACGACCTCACTACCGCGGCCATTCAGGAGTGCCTCGAAGCCCACTTCGAAGGTGGAAATCAAATTGAAAGATTCGTTCCAGAAGTTCGGATAGGCTAAGGCTAAATCAAAAAACTCGTCGTTGTAGGTCCAGAATATATCTCGGTAGTAGCGACCTGTATCGGTAGGCATGAGCAACTCTGATTCGACCCGCAGATAGAGATCGACTGTGCTCCAAACATCTTTGCCAGTTACCACTGCAGCTGGTACTGCCAGAAGTAAGAGTGCTACCAGGATGAAGATAAGACAGGTTCTGATCTTTATTATCTTGAACATCAATCTACTCTTGTTTTCATCCTTCCACGCAATTTGCTGGAATACTCGAGCTTTTACCAAGAATGTATATCAAATTGGTCCTTCAATATCTCACGACAATGTGATCAATTCAATGGGAAATCCTTCTGTTCAGCCTTTGCGGCCGCTGGCAGGATGACCAATTTCAGGGGAATTGATCCTGCCTGATTTTCCTTGCATCACTTTTGAATCCTCATCGTCTGACTGTACAATCCTATTCATAATGGACGCCCTAAAGCGTCGATCTCGATATAGATACCCGATAGGGCTGATGCTCATCTCTGCCGGCAGTCTGGTTTATGAGATCAGCCTAACCCGCATTTTCGCCGTTCAACAGTTTCACCACTTTGCTTTCCTGGTCGTCGGGATGGCGGTCATGGGAATCGCAGCGAGTGGATTCCTTATCGCCATCAGGCCGTCGTCACCCCCGGCATCCCTGCTGGCACTGGGATATTCCGGGGCTGTGCTGCTCGCGTACCTGATCATCAATCTCCTGCCCTTCGACTCTTACAGCATCGCCTGGGATAGGCAGCAGCTCTGGATCCTGCTCCTCTACTTCCTGGCTTCCGGAGGACCCTTCCTCTTCACTGGTTGGGCTGTCGGCGCGGCGCTTGCCAACGCCAGCGGCGATTCCCATCGGCTTTATGCCGCCAGCATGATTGGCTCCGGCGCCGGCTGTCTTATAGCGCTGGTGGGGATGGAGTTTCTCGGCGGGGAAGGAGCAATCGGCCTGTCAATTGCCCTCGGGCTGCTCGCTGCGGCAGTATTCAGTGCGCACCTTCCTGCCCGAGTAGGTCTCTTGGCGGTCGGGTCCCTCACCTTGTTTATATTCACGCTCGCACCACCCTGGCTCGAACTGCGACTCTCGCCTTACAAACCTTTGTCAACGATAAAACTTGTGCCTGACGCGGAGCTCACGTACTCGCGCTGGAGCGCATCTTCCCGCGTCGACGTGATCGAGAGTGGGAGCATTCACGTTTTCCCGGGGCTCAGCTTGAGCGCATCGGGGGGACTTCCCGTTCAAGCCGGCTTGTTTGTGGACGGTGAAGGACCGCAGCCAATCACGAATCTTTCAACGGATGACCCAGCGTTACACAACCTTGCATCCCACATGCCAAGCACCCTCGCTTACGTGCTCCGGCCGCAGGGGGTTGCTCTTATTCTTAACCCCGGCGCCGGGCTCAGCCCTCTCCTAGCACTGGCCTCAGGCGCAGAGCACGTCACCATCCCAACAGATGACCCTCTCGTAAACGATGTCCTCGAAAGCACCTATTTGGACTACAGCCAGGGGCTTTACAACCACCCTCGCCTGACCGTCAGCCCACGCTCCAGCAGAGGTCTATTGAGCCTCCCTGAAAAGCACTACACAGTGATTGAGTTTGCTTTAAGCGACAGTTTTCACCCGGTGACCTCGGGTGCCTTCAGTCTTTCTGAGAATTTCCTGCTCACAAAAGAATCAATCATCCAAGCCTGGAACCACCTCGCGGATGATGGGTTGCTCGTTATCACGCGCTGGGTTGAGACCCCACCCAGCGAATCCGCCCGGGCATGGTCCACGTTGATTGCCGCACTTCGCGAGGCGGGAGTATCCTCCACCCAGTCGCATACCATCGCCTACCGAGGGATGAGGACAGCGACGATGATCGCCAGCCGAAAGCCCTTTTCAGACGATGAACTCGCTCTGGTGCGCGACTTTCTACAGGAGAATGGATTTGACGCCCTCGTTCTCCCAAACCTAGAAACCGACGAAGTTAATCGCCGCAACGTCCTACCAGAACCTGTTTACCACCAGCTTTTTACAAACCTGCTGGAGAGCCACGAAACAACAATCCGCGATTACCCGTTTAATCTGACCCCTCCGCGCGACACACAGCCTTACTTCTTCCATTTCTTTCGTTGGCGTCAAACATCGGATGTTCTCGCCACCCTTGGAAAAATCTGGCAGCCATTCGGTGGAAGCGGTTACTTCGTGCTGCTTGGCTTGCTGGCGTTAATGATTCTCCTTGGGATTCCTCTGGTCCTCGCTCCGCTTTACGTCCTCCGTCGACACTCTGCCGCTGCTGTTCCCCGCGCCTCTATGCTCCTCTTTTTTGGCAGCTTGGGCGCTGGATATCTATTGATCGAAATCCCCCTGATCCAGAGCCTGGGATTGCCGCTCGATCAGCCCGCGCTCGCCCTGGCGACGGTTCTCTTCACCCTGCTCCTCGCCTCGGGTTTGGGCAGCCTGCTCTCCCCACGATTATCGTTGCGCCCCGCACTTCTTATTTTGATCCTGGTTATTGCTATAGTAACGATCGCTTTACCCCCCTTCGTTCAGCGGATCCTGCCCCTACCGCTCTATGGGAGAATTGCGCTCTCCATTGCTATTCTTGTCCCTTTGGGCTTCCTCATGGGTGTCCCTTTCGTGTCGGGCCTGGCCCACCTTGAAAAACAATCCTCACATCTAATTCCCTGGGCGTGGGCAATCAATGGTGCACTATCCGGAGTGAGTGGTGTATTGGCGGCGATAATCGCCCTTTCGTTGGGATTTCAAGCCACACTTTTTACCGGAGGCTTGATCTACATAGTCGCCTGGTTCGCCGCTCTACAGCTCACACGGCAATGAAACATGTGCCTGGTACTCAGGACAAGGGGCTCTCTTCCCAGTTGAGTGAAGAGCTAGCTACAGCAGTGTCCCTCAATTAACGCGGTAGGCCACACCGATCGCCACATTCGCCAGACACCTGGCGCGGGTTGTCTTTCTTGTCATCGCGCTGGCAGCTTAATCGATTATTGAAGATGAAATTGGATGGCTTGTGCAGCAATGGCGACCAGCGATGGATTGCCCCCTCACCGAGTTTGATCTACATTGAAAGTCAGAATACAGAAGGAGTTTAATATGTCAGAAGAGAAAGAAGGGGCACAGCCCTTAGCGGATGATGAACGCAGGAGCGGGAATGATCGCCGTTCCGGTGAAGATCGACGGCAGGATGACGATCCCAATTATCGCAGTCCAGAACGCCGCAATGGCGAAGAGCGGCGCTCGGGGGACGATCGGCGGAAAGCAAGTCGATAATTTGCATCAAGCGAGTTGAATTAAATTGCATGCACATGTGTCGCGGCTTTGCCTGGCCAAAAAGGGCTGCCTGTACAGCCCTTTTTAGATACTTTCCCTACCATATATTACAATGCGATAATTAATTTCCTGTCACAAACAATAGAATCATTCGTTATACCTTTGAGAACTACTCTAGGAGCGGAGATGAAACCATCCAAGCCAACCATAACAGCCCTTCTGCTGCTGACGCTGTCCACGCTTGCTGGATGCAGTCTTAGTGGCCAAATCTCGACTGAGGAAACACAAGATAATCTACAGACTGTTGAAGCGGCCGTGGAGAGTACGCTCCAGGCGATGGAAGATCCATCCCCGCCAATCCAACCCCCAACACTTCTCCCAGATGCACTCAACGGACCTTCCAGTTATCGATTAGAGGTGGATGTCGATTGGACACGTGCTGTGCCGCTCACGTATGAGGGCAGCGGCCAGGGTTATATTCTCCGACAAGTGACAACCCGTCAACCAGATGCCCGTCAGGTCTATCAACTCAGCAGTCCTGGTATCGAAGACTGGTGGGTCGAAGCCAGTGGTAACGTTTGGAATTGTCACGATTCCGAGTATGGGTTTTGCACGAAGTACGATACCGCAGGCTATCCGCTTAACCACCCCTTACTGGCAGGGATCGAGACGATCCTCCTCGGTGCGCCGCAGGACGCATTTCGTTATGTAGGTGAAGAAGACATCTCAGACCTGGCAACTCAGCACTTCAGCATCGAATATACGCCCTTGGCTGAAGCTGCACACTGGGACAAGGAACACCTCGATACGATCAAGAACATCCAGGGGGATATTTGGATTGTCAATCAGGCGGGGATGCCCTTCTTTGTCGTGCAGGCGATTGTCCACTGGGATGGATTCATGGATGGGGCTGACGGGGAAGGGATGTACGAATATATAGTGAGCGATCTTAATGCAGACATCACAATACCGCTGCCCCAGGAATAAAAACGCGCAGCGTACATTTGAGTAAGTAATATCTCAAGCACAACTGCGTTCTATCTCAACCCCGGTCAGCCGTACTCGAGTCCCTACGATCTTCCGACCATATCGCTGAACACCGAGTATGGTTCATGGATCATCGTATCCCGCTCGAGTGAAGGGCACAAAGCGAACGCCGCCAAGACTGGCGGATTGAAATTCATCCGCTGACAGGCGCGTAACCCGCCACAACTCCTGAATGCCGCCAATAGGTCCTACCGGGATCACAAGAACCCCGCCGATCTTCAACTGTTGAAGCAACGGCTGCGGAATATGATCGGGAGCAGCCGTCACAATAATCGCATCGAAGGGCGCTTCCTCCGGCCACCCAAAATATCCGTCTGCATTGCGCACATGGACCCTCTCGTAGCCGAGTTCTTCCAGGCGCTGCTCGGCTTCATTCGCCAACGGTTCGATGATCTCTATCGTGAAAACTTCGAGGCCCAGCTCTCCCAGGACCGCCGCTTGATAGCCGGAGCCGGTCCCGACCTCCAGGACTCTGTTTCCTGCCTCGACATCCAACTCCTGCGTCATTAACGCCACGATGTAAGGCTGCGAGATCGTCTGTCCGTAGCCGATGGGAAGCGGGTTGTTCTCGTACGCCAGATGGATATATTCCTCAGGGACAAATTGATGCCGCGGGACTCGTCGCATCACCGCGATCACCTCAGGAGAGACAATCCCGTAGGCGATGATCCCGCGCTCGACCATCTGCTCGCGTGCTGCGGCATACAAGTCGATTTCCGCGATGTCGGTAGCCCTCTGGAATTCTTCGGTTTCTTGGGGAACTTCACCGATATCTTCGACAGCATGCTGTCGGCCGCGCAGAAAGATCGCTCCACCAACGAGGGCAATGGCCAAGGAAAGCACA
>JAUWFP010000316.1 GCA_030606845.1 Anaerolineales bacterium
ATCGGCTTTGAGGACTGAAGCTTAACATCAGCGGGTAATCCGACGATGATGATGCGGTCCACGCTATCCGCCCCGTCAACTGCATCAACAACCCATTGCGCCATCGGTTTTCCGGCGATGTCGATCAAGGCCTTATTCTTACCATTCGACGCGATGTAAAGCGGGTCTTCGCTTGCAGGGATTCCACCAGCTAGAATAATTGCATTCATCGTTTTCTCCACCTCTCGATGCATATATGCATTAGCTCAAAATAATAGCAGGAATCGGCTATCTACTCTTTAGCGGCATTGGATTCCAATTGTAACGCTTGAGGTCAATTCTGCTCGACTTACCGAAAGCACTTCCTTCATCTTCTAACAGGGTGCGCTGATATTCGCAGCCAGGTCTAGCGCTAATTTGTCCCCGGGCATTGATCACGCGGTGCCAGGGTACATCGTCGGGACAATCCTTAAGTGCATATCCGACCCAGCGGGCTTTGATGCGATCGTATGCAAACGGGTCCGTGTTCGTTGGAGGTTCAATACAGGCTGCAATCCCGCCGTACGTCATCACGCGTCCTGAGGGGATCGATCGGCAGATCTCATAGACAAACTGATTGAATGACGATTGGTCTTTTGGTCTCATCTCGCCGAGCCATAATCTTGAGTTGGTAGGGAGGGCATTTGTGCCCCTTCAACCTGAATTTGGCGGTTGAGAACGATGGCAATTATCCCTGTGAATGCGCACCCGATTCGGATGGGTGGGGAGTTAGTTCAACGTCTGAATCTGGGGTTTGAGCCCAATCTCATCAATCAGGCTCAAGATCTCAGCCTTGGTCAGCGCGCGTCCTTTTCCAGACACCGCAACGAGTGCAGCTTCCATCATGTTTGTGCCGAACGAACGGCCATCGTATACAGCCGTAGAAGTCACCAGGGTTTTCACCCCCAGGCTCTTATAGAGACGGACATCGGCGGCGGTGGTCGTATTCGTGACGATGATCTTCCCTTCCATTTGATCGGGCATGGAGTGGATGATGTAATGGCAATCCCCAGCAATCACAGTGGCCCATTCGTAATCGCGGACCCATTTTGGTGTGCGGATTTCCTGCTTCTCGCCTGTGGGATAAAGCCATTCGAAGGGGACGCGAGAAACGACAGGCAAGAGCACCGCGGCCAGGATCTTCACTGCCCTCTTGGTGTGGATACGGATCGGAATACCCAGCCCAAACATCAGGTCACCGAAGATGCAATCGTAACCCGCATCCAGGAAGGACATCGCCATACCCCAGCGGCTGGTTGCGCCGGTGAGCAAAGCCCTTCTGGGTCGATCCCCCAGACCCACTTCTTGATCTACGAAGTCTGCAAGGCGCGCTTCCACCGTATCTTTAAGACCAGAGCCGTCGACAAAGGGCGTTTGTTTAATATAACGCACCATGGGTGCAACGGAATGCAGTGGATACTCACGATCATCCGTATGGAGGGCAAGGTCTGCCCCGCCCACACCGAATGCGTCGACTTTGCCGTCAAGCTCACGGTAGAGCTGGGCGGCCTTCTCCATATCGCCGTCGGTGCCGATGCGCTCGATACGAACCTGTTCACCGAGAAGTTCAACCTCGACAGATTTATCTCGCTTCGAAGACCCTAAGCTGATACTGACTGCTCGCTTCATAATGCCTCTCCTAACTTAGTTTCCTGATGAGAAGTCAATTTGCATCTGTTTTAATGCTTGATCGGAGTGGGCTGCATCTATAGTAACACCACCTGCTTAAAGTAGTTCCCCCTTTCCCACAGAGAAATCTTGGTTTAGGTCCGATTGCCAAGTCTGGCGATAAGGGGCTGTATACTTTTGAACTGGTTTCGGTGAATGCGTTCGACGACAGTCTGAACGAATTTCTCGTCGAACCCCGCATCGACACAGGCCTGTGCAGAGCAGTCCTGATCGATGAGAAGTAAAAGCAGGCGGTCAACTTCGTCGTAGGTAAAACCCAGTTCATCTTCGTCCGTTTGGCCATCCCAAAGGTCGGCAGAGGGAGGTTTGCTGACGATCGGCTCAGGGACGCCGACTGCGCGTGCAAGCTGCAGGATCTGTGTTTTGTATAGATCTCCCAGGGGGTTTATCGCGCAGGCGCTGTCGCCGTAGAGCGTAGTGTAGCCGAGCAGGCTTTCCGTCTTGTTCCCTGTGCCAATAACAAGACCGTTAAACGCAGCTGACTGGTCGTACAGGACGATCATCCGCATTCGGGCCATAACATTTCCCCGCCGGATTTTATCCGCCTCTGGGAACCGATCGAAGACCGGGGTTGTCATCGCAGTAATATCCACGGTTTGCTCCCGGGCTCCCGTAGCCTCGACCACCAGCGCGGCATGGTCGCGCGATTCCGCACTGGTCGTTTCATAGGGCATAAAGATTGCGAGAACGTTTTCTGGACCCAATGCTTCTGTTGAAAGGAAACAGGTGAGAGCGGAATCGACCCCGCCGGATACGCCGACGACTGCGCGCGAAAAACCGGCTTGGGCGAGCTCGTTGCGGATGAAATCCACAAGAGTCTTCCGCGCCATGTCAGTGTCGATAATCAGGGATAATTCTTCGTTTTTCATCGATCCATTTGATCCTTTCTGGGTTGCATCAGGCTTT
>JAUWFP010000170.1 GCA_030606845.1 Anaerolineales bacterium
ACGGTGACAAGACCTGCGGTGACCCCGATCGCCCCTGCCAGAATGACTTTGCCCCATATACCCCCTGAGAACAGCGATTTGAAGGCGGATCCAAGACCGCCTCCGCCAGTTCCCCCACCCATCCCCCCACCAGCCCCTTCCACCCCACTTGCGCCCGGCTTTGCCGGTGGTCCGTTCAGGGATTTTAATCCCTTGATAACCCCTTCGGTCCACCCCGGTGATGGGAAAATAGGCACCAAACCCGCGACCATAGCCGCGACCTTCTTGAGGTCTTCCTCCGTCTCCTGGCAATGCTCGCAAGCGGCGATATGGCGCTTTACGGCGCGTTGATCGTCGGCGCTCAACTCGCCATCCCGAAATGCCGAGATCAACTCTTCCAGTTCGCCGCACTGTGCGGCACCGCTCGTGGCCATCAAACGGATGCCGTGCAGTTCACGGAAGTTCAACCGCGCCCGGTGCACGAGCTGGCGGGCATTGTCATAATTACATTCGAGAGCCGTGGCAACCTCACCGTAGGCGAGTCCGTTAATCTCACGCAGAACGAGCGCCTGGCGGTACTTCGTCGGCATGAGGACCAGGGTCGCCTCCACCGCCTCACGAGCCTCCCCGCGCTGAACCTGACGTTCAGCGGGTCTTTGCGTGGTAGGTGGGCCTCTCATTTCCAATGGCTCCTCTACATCCACAAAACGTTTACCTTGCCGTAAGTAATCGATGGCGAGGTTGCTCGCTATCCGGTAAACCCAGGATTTAAAATCCCAGGGCGGACCAAGCTGACTGACGCGTTCATGTGCGCGGATGAATGCATCCTGGGTGATGTCCTCGGCGGCATGCCGATCCCCAACCGTACGATAGATATAGTTGAGCACCGGTTGGTGCAATTGATGAAAAAGCTGAGTGAACGCCTCTCCATCACCTGCTTGCGCTCGTCGAACCAGGGCGATGTCTAGTCCCTGCGTCGGTTTTGAAAGCTCTTCTTTCAAGGCTTATTCCTTTAACGACGGTTAGTTATCGTTTGTGACAGGATAACCCACTAATATTTGGAAGTTGGCCTCGCTAAACCACACCTACCTATTCAGTAAAATAGACTTTGGGTAGATGCTTACAGTTAGCATACTCTGCCCATCGTTTTCCTGCTGTAAGGACCCACACGAGGGTCCGCATAGCAGGAGTTCCCTGATTCCCTGCTGTTAAATGTCCCTCGCCTCACTCGCAAGTAGCATTACTTGCGAGTGAGCGAGATCCAACAATAAATAGAACTATTTGACGCTATCCTTACTGGCTGGGTAGTGGAACTAAATCTAGCTTGTCAGGGTGTACCAACTCATACCAATAAAACACGTACATCCGGTCGCCCTTGGACCCCAAAATCACTCCATCTGTGGCCCCTGGTTCTGATAGGTCAAAGGTGAGCGTCAGCTCCGGTGCGGAAGTTTGACCCGGCATATCAATCGGGTCACCACAACTGCCTGTCAGTTCGTGATCCTCATAGTGTTCCACGACCGTCAGTTCCACTACACCATTTTTACATACTCCCTGGATGTCGGCTGATAGAGTCCATGCACCCTGGATATATTGTACGGGGCAATTTTCAGAGCCGGTTTCTATCCAGCCTAAGACATTGATCGTGACGGTGTTCGACAACTCCTCGTTGCTCACCTTCCCAGAAGGTTCGAACCAGAGATCAAAGGTTGCAGGCTCCTCCTCCATCCACTCGAAGTAGTAGCTCCCGTCCCCAATGTCTCCTGATTGCAGAACGAGCTCGTGCTGGTACAAAAGTTCATACGATTCGTCGTAAGGAGGGCAATCGCCCTTTTTCGCCACCTTCTCCTGCTGCTCCAATTCAACGTCCGATGACTCCCCGCCCGTTAAAGTTGGCTCTGGATCATCCGCGCCGGTGCCCGGCAAGTTGCAGGCGCTTAGTCCAAGGATAAGGAAGCTGCAGCATAGGCTGATCCACATCCCTCGCTTGCCAAGTTTTATGTCCCCATTCATGATTTCCTCCTTTTGTGCTAAGCCCTCGTTTTCTGCTCGTTGGAACTTCGATCATCAGCCTTCAATAGACAGACGAGCGTAGTCCGGCTACCTTCGAGCATACACACCTTGCAATAAATCTTGATGCATATCTATAACGAAAACTCTCATCAATCTGTGACACGTTCGCTAGAGGCGAGCCCCTTCTGTGAATATAGCATGAAAACGCCCGGCGATCTTCCTCCTGGGAGAAGATTGATGATCTTGCATTAGTTTTATTATCGTGAGTATTTTCCTTGTTATCAGAACCGGGTAAACTTGCCCTATGACCGACAAAAAGGATGCGCCACGTTTCTCAATGACGATCGCCAAAGAAGCTAGGCGCGAGTTCGTCCTCGTTTCTCTGTTGACCCTCGCAGCGCTTATTGCCGCCTTGATCCTCCACCAAGCCTTCTGGGTTTCCCTCGCTACTCTATTTGGTATTGTGTGGGTCGGGTTAGCCTTATTCTTCCGTGATCCAGCCCGAGCGATCCCGCGCGAGGGCGGCCTTTATTATGCACCAGCAGATGGCAAGGTTGTTGTTGTGGAACGAGTTAACGAGCCGATTTTTCTGCAACGCGAAGCCCTGCGAATCGCGATTTTTATGTCTATCGCGGATGTCCATGTAAATCGGACTCCCGGGAAGGGCGTTGTGATTTTCACTCTCCATGTTCCGGGGAAGTTCATCCAAGCATTTCGACCGGAAGCCGCGCTCGAGAACGAGCAAAACCTGATCGGAATCGAGCATGGCCGCGACCGTTTCCTGATCAAGCAGATCGCCGGCATCCTCGCCCGAAGGATCGTTTGCTCAGTCCGACCTGACGACGAACTCGAAGCCGGTGACCGGATTGGGATGATTAAATTCGGCTCACGCGTTGAGCTGTACCTGCCGACCGATTGTCAGGCACTGATTCAGACCGGTGACATCGTACGTGCTGGCATCACACCAGTCGCCAGATGCAGTGATGTCGACTAAGATAGAGACGAAACCTTTGTAATGTACGGACTGCCTGATGAATGCACTTAGACAGTATGTACCGAACTTGATCACCTTCACCACGTTGGTCTGCGGAATGTCTTCCATCGCACTGGCGATTGAAGGACACCTCAATCTGGCTGGTGTTTTGATTCTGGCAGGTTATATACTCGATGCGATCGACGGAGGAGTCGCCCGGCGGCTGGATGTCTCATCTGCGTTTGGCACGCAACTTGATTCCCTGGTCGACATCATCATTTTCGGCGGGGCAGGTTCGGTCTTGGTATGGCAGCACCTTTCAGAAACCCCTCTAATTCGATGGCCCTATTGGATCTCTGGAGTGATTTTCGTCCTCGCTAGTGCATACCGCCTCGCCCGCTTCAACCTTTACACTGACGAAACCAAGCAGATAGAGTCTTTAGGATTAACCGCCTCTACATCCGGCGCATTTATTGCCCTTGCTGTGCTCGCGGACCAGGCATTCGAACATCACCTCTTCCCGGATTGGATCTTCCCGCTGCTCCTTTTTACAGTTTCGCTTCTCATGGTCAGCCGCATCCGCTTCCCTGAACTGCATGTCATTTTTCGCCGACGACGGATGAACCTCGTTATTTTGTGCACAAGTCTCATCGCCGCCTATTGGTTGACTCCCCAACTAGTCTGGTTTGGGCTAACAACCGGCTACATCTCCTTCGGCGTTCTACGCGCCGGATTTCGACAAATCCAATGAGGGTAATCGATCGAATTAAAGGTCTAATTCTCGCTTTTTACGCGCGCATGATTCAACGAACAGCCCACCTGACAATAGACGGCTGGGATCATGTAAGCAAAGCATTTGCCGCAGATAAGCCGATCCTTTTCGTTGCGTGGCATGGGCAACAACACCTCCTTTTCGCGCTCGTCGGGACTCATGTGGATCTATCGGAATTCGCATTTATCATAGTTGGCGATCACCGCCAGCAAGTGCTCGAGTCGTTTGCCACCCGTGTTGGAGCCATCTCCATTCCGATCTCCATGGAAGATGACTCATTTTCGGGTGCTCGCAACCTCATCGAGCTTATTATCAAGCTTCGCAAAGGCAAATACTCCTTGATCGCACCGGACGGACCGGACGGTCCCCCGAGGATCCCCAAGCCGGGTACAGCCTTTATCGCCATTCGCGCCCAAGCGCAGATCATTCCCTTCGCCGCTTACTGCCCATATGCTTATCGCTTGCGCCGGTGGGATCGGTACTCCCTTCCCCTCCCATTTGCCCGAATCTACTGCAGCGTCCGCCCCCCCATATCGGTCTCGCGCGACGCAGATCCCGAGATGCTACTCGAGCAGGTAACCAGCGAAATTAACATTGCGAATGAGCAGGCGGAAGCTATGGCCAAGAGACGGAAATAGTCATCGATTCATTCCCACCAAAACTGCCAAACGGAAACAATGGAAATACCCCGCCCGTTCACTTTTTATTGTAAACGCGGCAGAGTTATCATCTAGACGCAGTTATTGCTTAACGACTGGAACTACTCAAAGGGGAATTACAGAACAACCTTCCCGTCCGCAAGACGGATGGTCCTCATCGCGCGACCGGCCAACTCATCGTCGTGGGTAACCATGAGAATCGTCGTTCCACGCGATACCAGGTCCTCAAAGAGGCGGATAATCTTGTTTGACGAATGGGAATCCAGATTCCCTGTGGGTTCGTCGGTTGCGATAATCGGGGGATCATTGGCAAGCGCACGTGCAATCGCTGCCCGCTGCTGCTGCCCACCAGAGAGCTTCGCCGGAAGCGCATCCGCCTGGTCCTCAATACCTACCAATTCGAGTAAGTGCATAGCGCGATCATCGCGTTCTTGTCGATCGAAGACGCCGCCAAAATCCATCGGCAGGCGTACATTCTCTAGGACGGAAAGTGTGGGTAGAAGCTGGAAAAATTGAAAGACAACGCCCACATTTTTACCACGCCAGACAGCGATTTCTCCTTCGTCGAGCTCATGCACAGCGGCGCCGGTAACATAGATTTCCCCATCGCTGGGTCGATCGATGCCGGTCAGCATGTTAATAAGAGTCGTTTTTCCGCTGCCTGATTTCCCAACGATTGACACGAATTCGCCCTTGTCAATACGCAGGTCTACATCTCTCAACGCTACGAATGATCCCGCAGACGTTTCATAGATCTTGGAAACCTGATTGAATGCGATCAGGTGACCATTCGCTTTATACTTCCCAGTCCCTGAACCGTTAGAACCTGACTTATTCCAAAATGTCTTCACATGATCACCACTAT
>JAUWFP010000221.1 GCA_030606845.1 Anaerolineales bacterium
CCACGCAAAAAAGACGGTCCCGAAGTCGTCGAGTGGCTTGTGGACTGCATGCAGGAAGCCGTTGCCGGGATGACGATTTCATTTGACACGACCAACTTGGCCGCGATCGAAACCGGCTTGAAGCTGTGGGGGTCCAACGCAATCGTCAACAGCACCTCCGCCGAGGAGGAGCGTCTGGAGCAGGTTCCACCATTAGCGGCAAAATACGACGCAAAATTGATCGCTCTCTGCTTGGAAAAGAGCGGCATCCCGGTCCATGCTGATGCCCGTATCGGCATAGCAATGGAGAAGCTGATCCCTCGCGCCGAGGAAGTCGGCATCCCCATGGAGAACCTGCTGGTCGACCCGCTGATTCTCACCGTCTCCGGAACCCAAGAATACGTGCCGGAAGCGATCGAGACGGTACGTATGTTGAAGATGGTCATGGACCCCGCACCGATGACAGTTGTGGGTCTGTCGAACGTCTCTAACCAGGTTCCACACAAGATGCGCCCCCTCCTGGATCGAGTTTATCTCACCATGTTGATGGGCGCTGGTCTCGATTCGGCAATCCTCAACCCACTAGACAAGGAATTGATGGGCGTGATCCAAGGTATTGAAACCCGAGACGACAGCACACCGGTAAAAGCGCTCTACCTGAAACTATTCGACCGGGTTGCTGGCATGGAACAACTTCAGCCGGAGGATGTAGATATGTCCGATCCGCTTCAAGCGGAAATCTGGAAAACTGTGCAAGTCTTGCTCAATCAAGTCATTTATACCGATTCGTATCTTCAGTTCTAGACGTAAAGAACCTCGAGAACTTCGAGGTTTTTTGCGAAAAAGTTTCGGCACCGAGCTTGCCGACCCTTAGGAGGTTCTACAAATGGCTGAAAAGGCCCCCCTCAATATCGAGGAATTGCTGGCGAAAGCCGAAAAACCATCTGCGGATGCCATGCTGATGCACCCCTTCTATAAAGGCAAGGTGGAAATCGCCTTGAAGAGCTGCGTTCGCGACTTCGATGATTTTGCCATCTGGTACACACCGGGCGTCGCCGCGCCTTGTCGCGCGATCGAAGCGGACCCAGAGCTCGTGTACGAACATACACATAAGGGCAACACCGTTGCCGTCGTCTCTGACGGCACACGTGTTCTCGGGCTTGGTGACATCGGTCCCAAAGCCGGCCTGCCGGTGATGGAAGGAAAGGCGCTGCTCTTCAAATACCTGGGCGGCGTCGATGCCTGGCCGATCATGCTCGACACGAAGGATCCTGACAAGATCATCGAGACGACGCTGTTAATCCAGCCAGGTTTCGGTGGGATCAACCTGGAGGATCTCTCTCAACCTAAATGCTTCCGAATCCTGGATACTTTACGCGAACAGGCTGAGATCCCTGTCTGGCACGACGATCAGCAAGGCACAGCGACGGTCACGCTCGCGGGGCTGATAAACGCCCTGAAGCTGGTCGGCAAAAAGATCGATGAAGCCCAGATCGTATTCGTCGGTTCCGGCGCATCCAATGTTGCTTGCTCACGCCTGATCTTCGCTTCCGGCGCCACACCAGCGCTGTGCCGCGTTGTCGACAGTAAAGGCATCCTGCATAAGAAGCGTAAGGATCTTGAGGAGCGCAAGGACGAGTATGTCGACAAGTGGAGACTCTGCCAGATCACTAACGAGGAAGGGCGTGAAGGCGGCATCCCCGAGGCATTGGATGGCGCCGATGTGGTCATCGCCCTCTCCAAACCAGGTCCCGGCACTATCCAGCCGGAATGGATCAGCAAGATGGCGAAAGACGCAATCGTCTTTGCCTGCGCGAATCCAGTGCCTGAAATCTGGCCCTGGGAGGCTACGAAGGCCGGCGCGGTTGTCGTCGCCACTGGACGCTCAGACTTCCCAAATCAGGTCAACAACTCACTCGGCTTCCCAGGCATCTTCCGCGGCACATTGGATGTGCGCGCCTCGACGATCACAGATACGATGTGCCTCGCCGCGGCCACTGCTTTAGCGGAAATGGCTGAAAAGAAAGGTCTAACTGCGGAATATATCCTGCCCACGATGGACGAATGGGAGGTCTACCCGCGCGAAGCCGCGGCCGTCGCAGCTCAAGCAGTCAAAGAGGGGCTCGCTCGCGCACCTATGACCTATGATGAAGAGCTTAAAAACGCAGAGGAGATCATCCGCCGCTCGCGTGGCCTGACGACGCATATGATGGAAGAGGGCTTTATCAAACCCTACACGCCTTAGGTTGGCGTGGATGTAACATGAACGAAGAATAGCTTGTCCATTCTGGAACGCCCTGCACCACTAGGTGCAGTGGAGACATAGCGAATACCCGCTTCAACTCCCTGATTTACACTGAGGGGACAGGTGTGTTTCCTGGATGAAGATTGTCCCCCGCCCCTTGTGATATCTGGCACTATTCGCTCAAGAGGCGGGGGAGTTACCATATTGGGTAGGAATAACCCGAAATAGACTTGGTTGGTGGTACTCACCAGCCGTAAACTTGAATAGAGAAATGGACTGGTTTGTATGACAGAACCACAGCAACACAGCCTGAATCTGGGCAGGGCAAGCGATACCGTCGACAGCGTATTGGTTATCGGTGGGGGTGTCGGAGGGATGCGGGCTGCTCTCGACCTCGCCGATGCAGGAATCCATGCATATCTTCTCGAAGCGACCCCCTCCCTTGGAGGTCGCGTAGCCCAATTGGGTTTCATGTTCCCTACCCACGACTGCGTCCTATGTCGGGGGACCTCAGATCATGGCTTCGGCTGCACCAGACCATCAATCACACCGACCTTGCTCGACCACAATCGCCATCCAAATATCACCCTGCTCACATCCGCCGATCTTGTGAGCTGCGAGGGCGAAGCAGGCGATTTTCATATCCAACTGTTACAACATCCTCAATTCGTCGATCCAACCCTCTGCACCAACTGCGGACGCTGTGCGGAGGTTTGCCCGGAGATCCGTCCCAGCGGTTTTCAGTTGGGTCTGAGCACGCGTAAGATCATCGATAAATCTGCCCCTCGCTCCGTGCCGGACACGTTCTACATGATCGAACCCACCGAACGTTGCGCAGAATGCGGCGAATGTTTGAAAGTATGTCCCACGAATGCCATCAACCTCGAGGCGCAACCCTACGACCTGGATATCCATGTCGGTGCGATAATTCTGGCTGTGGGATTCCAACCCTTCAACCCGGAGGAGATGCCCGAATTAGGATACGGGAGAATCCCCAACGTCATCACTTCAATGCAGTATGAGCGACTAGCTTCACGCTCCGGCCCTACCGAAGGGATCGTAAGCCGGATCTCAGATGGCAAGATCCCTGAGCGGATCGCATGGCTGCAGTGCGTGGGCTCGCGCGACCAGCGCAACCCCTACTGCTCCTCGATTTGCTGCATGTATGCCACGAAGGAGGCCATGCTCGCCAAGCAGCGCATTCCAAATGTCGAATGCCATATCTTCACAATGGACGAGCGCGCTTTCGGTAAGGAATACAACATCTATTACAACCAGGCACGTGATAGCTTCGGAATACACTACACACGCTGCCGAATTTCTTCAGTCGAGGAAGATCCCGAAACCAACGAGATCATCCTTCGTTACCCCGCCGGGCGGAGGCACGAGGAATCAGCTCCCGGGCAGGGGCCTCTTCAACAAGAACGCTTCGATCTGCTTGTTCTGGCTGTCGGCATCCGACCGCCGGCAAAGGCTGTCGAAATCGCCAGCACTTTAGGCATTGAACTCAACGAATATGGTTTCTGTGAGACCGATAAGTTCTCTCCACTGGCGACAACACGACCTGGAGTTTTCGTATGTGGCGCCTTCGCCTCCCCCAAGGAGATCGCGGAAACCATCTTGGACGCTTCCGGTGCGGCAGCTGAAGTGATGCGCCTGTTGCGCGAAAATCTCGGTGGTCGGAAATTCAATACGTCCAACCCATTTATCTCTGAAAGCAGCATTCCCGAGAAACCAATAAAGGACAGTGAAACGCCCGAGATCGCCATCGCATTGTGCGGTTGTGCGGGTGAGATTTCCAGGGTTGTGGATCTTGAGCGCGTGGCGGCCTTTGCGGGGACGCTCACTGGCGTGACCGGAGTTGAGATTTTCTCGCTGGCATGCTTAAGCCCCGATCAAGATGAACTGCGGCAATTCATCCTGGGGAGTGGTGCGAGCCGGATCGTCATCGGAGCATGCAGCCATCGCACTCACGAGCCCCTTTTCCAGCGCTTGGTGAGCGAAGAAGGTTTCAATCCCTACATGATGGAGATGGTCAACTTGCGCGAGCATGTCTCGTGGGTACACCCCAATGACCCTGAGGGCGCCACGCGCAAAGCTGCCGAGTTAATTCGCATGGGAGTCGAGCGCGTGCGCGTGGCTCACCCCATATACAAGGAAGAGCGCGAGCCCGTGCGCGCCGCGCTCGT
>JAUWFP010000091.1 GCA_030606845.1 Anaerolineales bacterium
CAAGTATGCTAACCGTCACGTAGGTACCTGTACCCGCATGGGAATGGATTGCCCCTCTTTTAGCATTTTTCACCTGCAGCGCATCATCATCGAAGTGTTTCTTAATTGTTCCTTGAAGTTGCCAGAGGGCGAAGACAGCTTGCATCAAACCAGTCGCGCCAACTGGATGACCGCAGGCGATCAATCCGCCAGAAGGGTTAACGGGGCAGATAGGTTTTTCAGGCAGCTGAACCCCATAATCAATCCCGGATAAATGCGCTTTTCCAGATTCAGCGAACGGACCACCTTCGCCATATCTACAGAGGCCTAAATCCTCATAGGTCTGGATCTCGCTGGAGGTATAAGCGTCGTGTAGCTCGACGAAATCGAGTTCTCCTAAAGGATCTGATATACCGGCATGCTTATAAGCCATGTTCCCCGCGGTTCTCCCCGCGCGGAAGGAGTGCACACCTGGATAGCGGGTTCCCTTTTTCCAGAGTCCCTTGTAGTACTTACGAGTCCCATCGTCGGCTTTTTCCTGCTCGGTGGCGTAGTCTTGCATAAACGTATCGAAGTCGACGTGCGGTCGGTCAGCCATGCGCATGGCATCCGTGCCGCGCCCGATGCCTGTGATTTTCACCAGAGGGCGGGGGATCTTCGCTCCGGCATCTTCCAGCTTCTTAATACCCTCCTCAGAAGCCAGGATCGTAGCCGCAGCTCCGTCGGACATAACGCAAATATCGAGGCGGGTCAGCGGCCACGCGATCATAACTGCGTTGCGGACATCTTCGATCGAGTAGCGGTTCCGTTTCTGCGCATAGGGGTTTGAGAAGGCGTTGATGTGGTTTTTCACGGATACGTGCGCCATTTGCTCAACGGTTGTACCGAACTCCTTCATGTGCCGTGTGACCATCATGGCGTAATACCCGGAGTAGAACCCACCCACAGGGTAATCCCAGGAAACATCCGATGCTTGGGCGATGAATTCGTTCCCCTTCCATGTCTCGACGTGGCTCATGGTTTCGAAACCGTAGGCTACACAGACGTCCATATGACCGGAAGCGATTGATTTCCACACTTCTTGGAAACAGAGCCCACCCGTTGCACCTCCGCCTTCGACGCGGTGACTGGGTTTTGGACACAGCCCAAGGTAATCCTGGGCCATGATCGCCGCCATGAGCTGTCGAGTGAAGTGATCGGAAAAATACGATGCTACCGATCCATCGACGATTGATGTGAACGTTGGGAAATCAATTTCCAGATCTTGGATGGCGTAGTCGTAGGCCTCCTTTGTCACTGCCTGGAAATTTTTATCCTGACGGGTTTTCGCGAACTTTGAAACACCGCCGGAGATTGCGTAGACAGGTCGCATTGTGGGATTTCCTCCTTAATGAATTGATTTCGCGATGATGCGATTGTACCCCTAGAGCGAGAACCGAGCAAAATTCAAGCGGTTATTGGGTTTTGGGGCTGCTGGCCGGGGTGCTTCAAAGGTTATTGATCGGGGTCGACGAGAGCCCATCATCGAAATCTTCAGCTGGGAACCTAACTTTCGTTCAATCGGAATCGGAGTGCGCTTTTTAAGTACGACCCCGGCCCGCAATCGCCGCCAGACCGATGCTTATGAAGTAGAGCACGATCATGGGCAGCATCACCAATCCCATGTTCACCGGATCGATCGTGGGCGTGACGGCTGCGGCGAGTATGGCGATGCCAAGGATGGCGAAGCGCCAGCCGCGTAGGAGCGATTTCGCGTTCACGAAACCTAAACCTGCCAGGGCGTAGATGATGAGCGGGAATTGAAAAGCTACGCCTATCCAGAACATGAGCCCCGTCACAAATTGGATGTAATTCGCAGGACGGATCGCGGCGCTGATGTCCATGAAATGGAGGAGGAAATCAATGGCTGGTTTGAGCAAAATGAAATAAGTGAAAGCTATGCCGAGCAGGAAAAGGATCGTTGCTGCCGGGATTGAAGTCAGCAGGAGTATCCTCTCGCGTCGGCGGAGCCCTGGATTCAAGAATGCAAAAATCTCAATCCCGATGTAAGGCAGAGCGATTACAAAGCCGGTTAGCAATGAAACCCGCATGAAGACACCGATTGATTCGGTGACCTCAATCGCTTGCAGTTGATCGATGCCGTCAATTGGGACCGCGAGCCAATCCAGTGCCTGTTTGGCAAAGAGCGTACTCACTAGAACAGCGAGGACTAGGACGGCGATCGCGCGCAACAAATGACGGCGCAGCGCTTCCAGGTGGTCGATCAGGATCGATGGTTCTTCAATCGTCCGACTGAAAACATCTGCAATTGGCGTATCTTCGGGCTCATAATTGAGGAAGTCCCGCAGTTTTTGGAATGGCTTTGCGATCCACCGAAAAGGGAGGGTGATGAGATGCCACAGCCTGCGCAAAAAGGAGCGAATCATCTAGCCGTCACTCGCATCAGTTCCCGAAGCTTGATCCTGGGCACCGTGCTTGGAGTCAACTGCATCCGGGGAGGGGGCTTGCCAGGCGCGCAATCCTGCATCCAGATCTCGAATCTCCTGCGTAAGATCCCGGCCAGTATCAGCGATAGCCGTGTTGGTCTCTGTGATTTCTTTGTGTACCGCGTCCAATTCATCCAAAGCGGCTTCCCGCGCGAGGCGGTTTGGAAGAGTACGCAGGTTTCTGGATGCTTCGTTAAATAATTTCCAGTTCTCTGAACGGTAGAGACGGTTGAGGAAACTGCCGATCATTCTGCCCGTTTTCCCCATGTTGCGGGGTCCTACAACAACCATGGCGATTAGAAGAATGAAGATAATCTCAAGGGGACCAATACCAAAGATATCCATAGTTCAATCTTGGTTAGTCTGGAACCGTGAATCGGCGGCGGATCTCTTGTTCCTGTTCGGCGAGTGTGCCCAAGACACCATTAACGAAACGTGCGGAGCTCTCTGATCCGAAACGTTTAGCAAGCTCGACAGCCTCGTTGATGGCAACTTTTAGTGGAGTTTCGTCGTAGAAGACAATCTCCCAGAGGGCTATGCGTAAGATGTTCCGGTCGAGAACGGCGAGTTGATCAATGGGCCACTCGGGTGCGAAGGTGGCGATAACATTATCTAATTCTGGAGTTGTAGAAAGGACGCCTTCTATAAAGCATTTGAAAAACTCAGTCCCATCATCGCTCAGGTTGTCATTCTGTTTCAGGTATCGAGCAATGACCTCTTGTGGTGGATGGTCGACAGCGTCGATTTCATAGAGGGCTTGGATAATTAGGTTTCGTAATTGCCGTCGTTCGCGCTTCATGGGTTCGAACCGAAATTAATCTACAGGGTCTGTGTAGTCAATATCCTCGATGTGTATATCAACTCGAACAACATCCATGCCAATCATTTCCTCTATGGCACGGACAACATCAGTCTGAACCTTTCGGCTGACCTCGCGCACGTTGATATCTTTGGCCACGATCAGGAAAAGATCAACAGCGACCTCACCATCTTCAATGTCGATTTGTACTCCTGCGCCTGATCCCCGACGAAAGAGTCGATTGACGCCGCTGCGTATGGGCGCCATCGCAACCACGCCAGGGACACTTAGCGCTGTGAGACGGGCCAGAGTAAGAAGAACACCGGGGGCCATCGTTGTTGTGCCGGGAGCTCGATTTTGTTTCTCTTCTATTGTATCCATTCTTTTTGACTCCTATTTACATCGCAATTCCACCATCAACGGTAAGTATATGACCCGTGATGTATGCTGCGTCATCGGAGGCGAGGAAGGCGGCAGCTTTTGCTATCTCCTCCGGCTGCCCGACTCGACCGAGAGGAATTATATCCATCAGGCTCTTTTGAGCATCCTCGGGTACGGTCGACCAGATATCGGTCTGGATGAAACCGGGCGCAATTGCGTTGACCGTGATAGTTCTCGATGCGACTTCTCGCGCTAGTGCCCTCGTGAAACCAATTTGTCCTGCTTTGGAGGCGGAATAATTAGTCTGACCGGGATTTCCCATGATCCCTGATACGGAGGCGATGTTAATAATCCGTCCGTACCTGCGGCGCAGCATATGGCGGATTGCAGCTTTGCAGCAGTTAAACGTCGATTTTAAATTGGTCTGGATCACATCGTCCCAATCGCTTTCGGACATCGTCATGATCAGACCATCGCGGGTGATGCCAGCGTTATTCACGAGAATATGGAGGTCCCCATACTTCTCGATGGCGGTTTTAATCAACCCATCCGCTTGCTCGAAAACGCTGACGTCAGCCTGGTGGGTAAAAGCCTCTCCCCCGCTTTCTGAGATTGTTTTCACGACTTCATCGGCTGCCGAAGAGTTTTGATTATAGTTTACGACGACGCGGGCGCCACGACTGCCAAATTCGAGGGCAATCGCCCGGCCTATGCCGCGAGAAGCCCCAGACACAATCGCGACTTTATCATCAAAATCCATTCAAGCCTCCATTTTCTGGATATGCTCACGAGATTATACCTAGAAATGGACCGTTAGTTGTTGAACCAGTAAAGCGAGATTGCTGTTCTGAAGCCGGCGGGCGAGCTGGAGCCGTAAGCGCCAGAACCGACAGGGTCAAATCCCGGGAACGCCGTATTCCCGCCCGAGTTGAACCAGTAGCTCGGGATTATTCTGGAATCTTTCCGGGTCTTCCTGATTATTTACGAGCTTCATCAACGTGTCGGTTAGGAGACGATTAGCTGGTGTAGGGCAACCCAGGTGTGAGCCGGCTTGTACAACTGCGCCGTTTAACTGCAAGACCTCGGATCTGCCGCGGCCAATGTCGAAGTGAAGTGACGGTTTTTTGTTCCCGCGCCCCTCACTGACGATCTTCCCGAGAAGAGGTCGAATGAGCAGTTGGGGGAGAAAGACCGCACGCGCGAGGACGGATACGCGAACTCCCGGCAAATCCTGTGGGGTGTAGCCAATGATACGCAGGACCCGGACAGTTTCTCTCAGAGACTCGATTTCAATCAAGGCAGTACTCGGATGGGAATACACTTGCGATGGTGTCCAACCGAGGATGGCTGAACTTGCATTGGCGACGATATTCGTCACGAGCTTCGACCATTTCATGCGTTCGGCGTTCTCATAAGCTACAGCGAGGAAGTCGGCTGCTTCAAGATCACGAATGAACTCAGCTGCCAATGGATGATTAAGCTCAACCCCGATCCCTCTCCGCCGGGCGACGTGGATTACTGCAGGTTCAATCATTTGCACGGCAGTGGTAAGAGTGGCAGAGATGACGCGCTCTTCCCCAAAGCGCGCGGCGAGCATTTGATCGCTGCCTATACCATTTAATAGGCTCACGATGGTGGGGGGGTCTGGAAATGCGACCTCGATTTCCGCTGCCGCAGTCTCGGCGTCGTAAGTTTTAACAGTCATCAGAATGAGATCGGGTTTTTCCATCCCCGAGATTTCGGTGATGGCATGTACTTTTTCGACGATTCCATGCGTGCGATCGCCGCTTAGGTGGAGACCACGCTCTTGTAAGACTTCTGCAATTCGAGGTCGGGCCAGAAACGTCACTGGGAACCCGGCGAGTGCGAGCTTGCCGCCTACAAGGGCGCCGACGGCCCCGGTTCCGAAGACCAGGTAGCGCAAGCTACTTCCCCTCCGAGCTAGCCAGTAAACGATCTACAAGGGCATTCAATTCTTCATCGGAGAAGAAGCGGATAACCAGGCTTCCCCCGCGTCGCCCGCGTTTTAATGTCACCCGGGTGCCGAGCGCATCTCGGAGTTGGTTTTCCAAGGCTGTCTCCTCGGGAGAGCGTTTTGCTGCTGGTTTCTTCTTTCGTCGTTCGCCAAGCAGGCGCTGGACGAGTTCCTCGACCTGGCGCACGCTGAGTTCTCGCTCAAGGATGCTCTGAAGTGCCGCAGATTGAGCTTGTGCGGTGGGGAGGCTGAGGAGCGCCCGGGCGTGTCCCTCTGAGATCTTATTTTCGACGAGTGCACCGCGGACTGCAGCGGAGAGCTTTAACAGGCGGAGCGTATTGCTCACGGTGGCGCGGTTCTTTCCGACGCGTTTGGCGATCTCCGCGTGAGAAAGGTTGAACTCATCTGCTAACTGGAGATAGCCATTCGCAAGTTCTAGAGGGTTTAAATCTGATCGCTGCAAGTTCTCCACGAGTGCCCACTCGAGTTGCTGCTGTTCATTGGCTTCGCGTACGATCACGGGGACGAATTCCAGGCCTGCTTTCTGGGCAGCTCGCAAACGCCTTTCTCCGGCGATGAGCGTATAGCTGCCGCCGGCATCCTTTGGGAGAACGACAAGTGGCTGTAAGATGCCGTGTTCTCTGATGGAATCGGCCAGTTGAGAGATGTTCTCCATTTCCGAGGACGTGCGTGGTTGCCTGGGATTGGGTTGGATATTCTCGACGGGCACCTGGAGCATACCCTGCCTCGATGGAGTTTGGTCGGAGCCTGTCGGGATTAATGCATCCAGACCTTTACCTAACCCGCGCTTCTTACTCATCTCTTACCTCATCATTGCGAATGGTTTCTACATTTTCGATGCCGTCACCCTCGAGAAGCTCCCGTGCAAGCGACTGGTAAGCAAGTGCGCCGCTTGAATTCGGTGAATAAGCCGTAATCGGAAGCCCGTGAGACGGCGCTTCAGCGAGCCTTACACTACGGGGTATCACCGTTCGAAAAACTTCGTCTGGGAAATGCTGTCTGACTTCCTCCACGACATCCTGCGAAAGGTTCGTGCGCCCATCATACATTGTGAGCAGCATCCCGCGGATTTTAAGTGCGGGAAAGAGCCCACTTCTAACGCGCGTCAACGTCTCCATGAGTTGCGTCAGCCCTTCAAGGGCAAGGTACTCGCATTGAATGGGAATGATGACGCCATTCGTTGCGGCAAGCAAGCCGTTAAGCGTCAACAAGCCGAGTGAAGGCGGGCAATCCACAAAGATGTAATCGTACTTCTTCGAAAGAGGTTGGAGCATTTTCTTTAATAACTTCTCGCGCTCGGGCACATCGATAATCTCAATTTGAGCCCCGGCAAGCGCAGAGGAAGAGGGCAGCAGGGATAGGTTTAATTTCTGGTTGTGAAGGACAATCTCAGATGCAGGGGTCCGCCCGATGACAGCATCGTAGGTACCCTGCTGAACCTCTGAGTGGTTTATACCCAGACAGGAAGTCGCGTTGGCTTGCGGGTCGATGTCGACGAGCAAGACGCGCAGCCCGAATTTCGCAATATTGGCGCCGAGATTGATCGCGGTGGTCGTCTTCCCTACACCACCTTTCTGGTTCACCAGTGCATAGATACGTGTCATTCATTCACCGTCCGTTCGACAAGTTTAACCTCGGTAGATCTCGGGATACTGGCAATACCGCTCCGTGAGACAGAGAATGCAGCGAGATGATTGGCAAGACGAGAGGCGGTCCAGTGTCGCCGCTCGTCTGATAGGTATTCGTTTGAGAAGGTCGTCGAATCCTGCGAAGGGACCATGTGAATCGATACCTCAGAAAGCGGATGGAGGTCGAGATCAGGGCCAACTGATGTGACGATAGCGGCTCGCTTGCCGAGGGCTTGGGCTGTTAAGCTTGAATAGGTAGCGGTACCCCCGAGGGTAGGGCCATCTGCAGTGAGATCTTTCGAAACATGTCCGATGACGAGGTAATCGACCGATCGGTCTGAAGCAACCATGTTGGGGATTATAAACGACTGCGGTGACCGGACAACTGAATGCGCTGCTTATCGGGGGATAATCGTGACTTTTCGTTGATCTCTCTCGCCGAC
>JAUWFP010000077.1 GCA_030606845.1 Anaerolineales bacterium
ATGCGCAGCTGCCCCTGTCCCTGGCATGCTTCGCATCTCCCCCCGCGGACATTGAAAGAGAAACGCCCGGGCTTATATCCGCGAACCTTTGATTCTGGAAGCTCGGCATATAACGCGCGGATGTGGTCGAAGAGCCCGGTATACGTTCCGGGGTTAGAGCGCGGCGTACGACCGATGGGACTCTGGTCGATGTTGATCACTTTGACAATGTGTTCGATACCTTCGATTTGGTCGTGCTCTCCCGGTCTGGAGCGCGCCTTCTGGAGCGCTCTGGCCAGGGCTTTATAAAGCACTTCAACCATCAGGCTGGATTTTCCTGATCCAGAAACGCCGGTGATGCAGGTGAAGACGCCGAGTGGAAAATGAACGGTGATGTCCTTGAGATTGTTTTCGCGGGCGCCGATCACGGTCAGGGTATTCCCATTCCCCTTTCTGCGAGTTTTTGGGGTTCCTATCTGTAGTTTCCCGGCAAGATAACGACCGGTGATTGAGCGCTTGTTTTTCGTAACTTCCTCGACCGTACCCTCCGCGACCAACCGACCGCCTGCTTCTCCCGCGCCAGGTCCAAGGTCGATGATCCAGTCCGCGGCACGGATTGTTGCTTCATCGTGCTCGACGACCAGAATCGTATTGCCCAGATCGCGCATACCCTCAAGGGTTTTTATGAGTCGCGTGTTGTCGCGAGGGTGGAGACCAATAGATGGCTCATCGAGTACATACAAGACACCCATTAAACGAGAACCAATCTGCGTTGCGAGGCGGATGCGTTGCGCTTCCCCTCCGGAGAGACTGCCAGCAGTGCGGTCGAGCGAGAGATATTCCAGGCCCACATCCACCAGGAAGCCTAACCGATCCTCGACCTCTTTTAAGATTCGACTCGCGATCGTCCTCTCGCGCTTGTTGAGTGGGCTCTTCCTGCCGCTCAGTCTCCGGATCCAATTTAACCCTTCTGACACGGGCCAGTGTGTGGTCTCGACGATGTTTTTCCCATCCACTGTGACTGCGAGCGCTTCCATTCGCAAACGTTTCCCATTGCAGGATGGGCACAGGCGTTCAGACATATATTCCTGGATCTTCCCGCGGACGTAATCCGATTGCGTCTCCTGATATCGCCGCTCGAGATTACCTATCACGCCCTCGTAGGCGGTCCACCATGTGGAGGAGCGCCCGTCACGGCTCTCATAATGAACAGGCACTTCCTTTCCCTCAGTGCCATGCAGGAGGATTTGAAGTTTATCCTCAGGCAGATCATCGATGGCGGAATCCAGGTCGATTTCGTAAGCTTTCGCGGTGGCTTCCAGCATCTGCCAGTAGTATCCCTTATGATCACGACTCTGTTTGGACCACTCCATTGCGACCAGCGCGCCTTCGGCGATCGATACAGATTTATCCGGGATAACTCGGTCGGGGTCGATTTCGAGTTTATTGCCCAATCCCTGACACTCTGGACATGCGCCGTGTGGCGTGTTAAATGAGAATGTGCGCGGCTCGATCTCAGCTAGCGTTGTGCCATGATCGGGGCAGGCAAGGTGTTCGGAAAAGGGGATATCGACCGGCGGATCAGAACTCAAGTCGGTGATATAGAGGATGCCCTCGCCCCAGCGTAAAGCGGTCTCGATTGAATCGGTTAGCCTGGTCAGGAAGGCGTCTCCATCCTCGGTCGCATCGTGGTGGATGACGAGGCGATCGACAACAGCTTCAATGTCGTGTTTCTTGTAGCGATCGAGTTCAAATTCCTCATCAAGCGCTTTGACATCTCCATCAACACGGGTTCTTACAAATCCAGAGCGCCTGAGTTCTTCAAAAACAGCCAGGTGAGTGCCCTTGCGGCCGCGGATCATCGGCGCAAGGATCATGATACGGCTGCCGTCTGCCATGGCTGAGACGGCGTCGACGATCTCCTGGGCAGATTGTTGTTTGACTTCCTTACCGCAGATAGGGCAGTGAGGTAGACCAATGCGAGCGAAGAGCAACCTCAGATAGTCGTACACCTCTGTAACGGTCCCGACAGTCGAACGCGGATTATGGGAAACCCCGCGTTGATCGATCGAGATGGCTGGGGAGAGCCCATCAATATAATCAACATCGGGTTTATCGAGCTGCCCCAAGAATTGCCGCGCATATGCCGATAGTGATTCGACATAGCGTCGCTGTCCTTCGGCGAAGATTGTATCGAAAGCAAGCGATGATTTCCCTGAACCGGAAATGCCGGAGATGACGACGAGCTTGTCGCGGGGGATCTCTACTGAGATGTTCTTGAGGTTGTGCTCGCGGGCGCCAACGACTGTTATTTTATCTTCCGCCATGTGGTTTTGACCCAGGCCGATGTAGGAATAGACGAATCGTTATTATATCAGGCGCTTGAAAATACCTGTTCGATTTGCCGGGGAAAGAATACACGAGGCCGTGGTCAGGCAATGTTATGAGACTGACAGAAATGAGATGTTGGTTATCAAGGTGAGGTCTCGGGCTCTCAAGAGACGGTTGGGGATTTACAAATAGGCAGTTCCACGCTTTCGTTGGAACGGGAGCAAACGTGGAAGATGGGGTGAATTCAAATTACAATGCAGATTCGCCGCACCACTGGCAGCGCTCATCTCCTTGAGGGATTAAAGCGTCACACTTCTTACAGCGAAGGAGTTCATCGGGCGGCGCTAAGCCGCCTTCCATATCCGCGGCCATGCGGATAACGTCGTATGGGCTCATCGCCGTGGGTGTGCCGCCGCGGCTGACAAGAGCGCCCCCGAGATGCATACCTGTTTCGTTTTCATGGATGACGTATCCCTGGTCGCGCAGGGCTTTGGCGAGGTCGTCGCTCAACTTAGGACCCAGACTTGGTCCGCTGGGAAGTTCATGACCTGAAAGGAGGTGCCGGGCTTCCTCGGGAAGCTCATCCATCATCCAACCTGGAAGAGGGTCATCTTTCGTTCTTTGTTCCTCCGCGAGGATTTTTCTAAATCGACTGCAGGAGTCATCTTTCGAAGAAAAAGGGGGCTGCAGGTTGGGTCCAAAAGATTTACGTCCGGATTCAGGCTCTTTTGAACACTGCAGGCAGATAGGGGCAGCGTGGGAGCCATTCAGCGCAGGTAACAGCTGCATAGGCTCGCCGCATACTGGGCAAGGAGCGATTTCGTCAGGGGGATTGGGTGGTGAGGACATTATGATCCAGGGTCAGGCAATCGAGTCAACCGAGGTCTCTGGGTGGAGCTGCCCGGTCCTTGATCTTGGAGAGCTTACCGAGCGTGTGAGTCTCGTTCGCCGCAAAGAATTGTTCGGCATACTCCGAGTTTCGCCACTCGAAGGCTGTCTCGAGCCCCTGTGTTTCCTTGGGAACGAGTAGTGTGGAGCGTACGTACAATGCGCTGGCCGGTGGTGGGTGTTTTCCAACACGACCCAGTAGGAAAAGGGCAGGTAAGGTGTAACCAACGATAAATAGAATGGCGAGGACGAGAATATCAAAGAACTGTAAATCGGCTGGTTTGATGATTCCGACCGCTAGTGCGCCGACGACCAGCAGCATCCCGCCGATCGCAGATAGCAGATGGGCCTGCAGCCTTGCTTCTTTAGCCTCATCACTGAGTTGGCCAGCGCGCTTACGACATTCGCCGCAAAGCGGGATCTTGAAGGTTGTGGCTTTTCGCTGAGTGATATTCTGGCCATCGGGCAGCGATCCGACAACTGCGAGGTGACCTTTGACCGGGGTCCGGCCGCAGTGGGCGCAATCGCTGCCCGGGAAGATAGCTTTCTCGCCACGGAGTACAACCCGAAAACGATGACCCCGCGGCGGATCTGTATCCAGGAGAGCAATTTCCTCTTCTACGACCACTGATGCAATCGCCACATCAAGTTCTGGAGAAGGTGCTTCCGGCTCGCTCGGTGTTCTTTCGATCGGTTCCAGGTCCGTTGGCGGTGTCTGGGAAAGCGACTCGATTCTTGATGCGAAGGATTCTGGTTCCACAGCGCTCTCGACAACCTCAGCATCAGCTAGCGGTGGGAAGATAGGCTGAGATTTGAGTGGAACCTCGGAGATGGGCAGATCTGGGATGGGCTCGGATTCCAGCGGGACGCCGGCGGATTGACGTAGATTGGCGAGGAAATCTTGTTCGGGCTCCTCGGGTGAGGGTAGATTGTCGAGAGGTGTTTCAATTTCCTGGGCGAACCGCTCGAGCGAGGGTTCTACGCTGTCATCAGCGGGTTGGGCCCAGTCCGGGAGTGGGATTTCATCCGCTTCAGGGACGTCTTGTTTGATGGATTCGTCCCAAGGGTCATCGGGTTCCCTGAAGCTTTCTTCGCTTTGAACATCTGCGATTTCTGGCAGTGCCTGCTCATCTGCGAGTTCAAGCCCGATTCCACCCAAGATTCCTGCGCTTATAGGTGATTCTCCTTCTTCTGGCAGGGATGGCTCGAGATCGGTCTCTGCTTCAGGAGTTATCGACCGGAAATATGAGGCGAGATCATCCGTTTCTTCGGAAATTTGATCCGCTGAATCACCCTCGAAATCACTCACGCCTGGGATCGCAGCCGCGTCTAAACCAAGATCTAGCTCTCCGAGGCGTTCTTCGAGGAGGTCAACAGGTTCGGGCGCTTCCATCTCTTCGGCAGCTATCTCCGAAATGGGCGCTTCAGGGCTTTCGAATTCGGTTTCGAGCGGGGTGATTTCTTCTAGTTCGGGTTCAGCGTAGATTGGGGTTTCCTGTTCGGGCGTAATGCGTTCTTCGCGCGCTCTGTTATCAACCGCCTCCAGCCAAACCCACTGCTTGAGTGCGAACCGCTCCGTTAGCGGGTAGCCTTCGGCGATCTGACCGTAAAAGACACGTTCACCGCCGTCTTCGGAGAGAAACGCGGATTTGCAGCTCTCACAACCGACGTAATCGGGCAGTTTCTCCATGTGAACGACATGCAGTGCATCTGCTCCGCATATCGCGCAAAAGAGGCCATCGATAAGACCATCATCGAGCGTGGATTTTGGAGTTGAAGCCATTCCCCTTCCTCACTAAACGAGAGGTGCATCGAATCTAACATATCGATCGGCGGATAGCAACTAAGCTCTGGTCCCAGAAACTCTTTTTATTACAGCGGGGGTTGTTTTAATAAGCGAGGAATGTTGAACGGCGTAGATTCAACTCGCAAGTGCAAATTTGCATAGGCGTAGAGAATAAAAGGAATTCGTCAGGGAGAGACTCAACAAACGGTACAGAAAATGTCTTGGATTCAAATCACCAAATCAGATATTCTTCAATCTTTCTTCAGTTGTTGCGCTTCGTAGTTGAATCTGTGGACCTAAAAATAGGGGCTCCAATTTGTTAGAGCTCAGCTTTTAGATTCTGCAATTCCTGATGTGCCAATTCTTGTTGTGGTCTCGAGAGTTTGCCAGTAGACAGGGCGTGCTCGTATGCGGATTTAGCACTATCTACTCGCCCCGCTTTTATATAAGCCATACCAATTTCAAGCAGGGCCTGACCATTGTTGGGTTGGTGTCCGAGTAAACGGGTATAGACCTCAACCGCTTCCTCTGGTTGATTCTGATGAAAGAGAGCTTTTGCGAGGAAATGTAAAGCTTGAGGGTTATCATGGTCGCTTTCAAGTACTTGTCGGCAACCAGCGATTACAGCCTCCCAGTTCTCAATCTCGTCAAATGTGTAGATCATAGAGTAACGGAAACGCTCTTGGTTCTTAGTGTCAACTTGTTGAATGAACTCTTCAGCGTCCTTCATTCTGCCTTGTTCCAACAACGAGACTACCAAGATCCCCCAATACCAAGGCTCATCGAATCCTCGCCCTTTTGCCATTTCGATGGCACTCCGAATCTCCTTCTCAGCCGCGATAGGGTCGCCATTGAGTAGATGGTATCGACCTAAGGCGATCCGTATGCTGGGTTCGCCCGAGTCTTGTTCTATTGCAGATCTTAGGAGATTGGCAGCAGCTTCAATATCGCCTTGCCTCAGGAGAAGGCGTGCACGGAATGCCTTGAACTGTGCCGGTTCGAGATGATCCCTGGCTACATTTCCTGCAAGCTGGAAATATCCACAATTCACTAGCGCGTCAAGGTAAGAATCGACGATGGTGTCAGGGTAGTTCAGGGTACTGAGATACTGCTTGAACCAAGCTGGATTTGGACTCGTCCGATAGACTTCGATGGCTTTCTCAAAGTGTGGGCAAGCGTCTTCACAATCACCTTCTTGGTAAAAGATGTGCTCAGCTAGGAAGACGTGACTGCTGGCGAGATTAGGTGCTTCCCGAATGTAGTTGTCGAGTAGGGACCTGCAGAGATGCTGCCTTGATGTCAAATTATATAGCTCGAGTAAACCCGCCCGCGCATCTGGATTATGCTCACTAAGGTCGCAACTCTTCGTAAACGCTTCCTCGGCGGCTTCAAACTGGCAAAGGCGCAGCAGGGCGGTGCCGTAGAGAGAATACGCCTCCGAGCTCGAGGGCCATTGATGAACGCAAGCCTCCAGGTATGGAAGAGCGAGTTCTTCCTTGTCTATTGCGAGAAGTAACTCTCCCAAGACCGCCTTGAGCTGGTAGTTTTCGGGAGCGAGATTCTCCGCATTCCGATAGGCTTTGAGAGCCTCAGAGTATTGGCTATCTGCTTGAAGTATCCAACCGTGGAGATAAGCTGGATACCAATCGGAGGGGTCTTTCTTCTGAGCATCTTCTATGTGCTCGATGGCTTCTTGGATTTTCCCTCGACCAACGAGCGAACGAGTTCTTTTCTCCAAACTCTGATTCTTTCCGTTATTACGCTCAGTCGATAGCATTGAAACAACCTGGATATCGATATGGGATCGTTCTATTCGGTACCAATTGTAACTGTTGATGGTGCAGAAGTGGTTGTTGATGTTGGAGTGGGTGTGCTCGTTGGAGTAAACGTAGGCGTGCTGGTAGGAGTAGACGTGGGCGTGTTGGTTGGTGTAATTGTCGGCGCCAATGTTGATGTTGGTGTCGGTGTGGACGTGGGCATTTGTGTTGGCAAAGGGGTCTCTCGGCCTTCGCCCTCTTGCTCTCCCATTAGTTGGTTAAAAACTACTGCCAGGGAACTAATGTAAAAAATAACTCTACCAATCCCTTTGAGGTTTGCGATCTCATTAGGGGGGAGGTCCTCTGGTTGCTTGTTTGGATCCGAGTTCCATGGCGGAGGAGGTTGGCCACCTGATAAAGATTGTTTGAGTGGCTCAATCTGAGGCAAGCTATTTGTGGGCACTCTTGATCCAGGCGGTTGCCAATTCTTGCCAGCAAAATAGCTTATGGTCAGAGTCGTCAATGCTATTAGACCAATTCCTATTGCAACTATAGCCTCATCACCCTGAATGGGTGATGCTAGTGTACCCGCTAATACGAATGCGCTTTCCTTGGGGACATTATTATGAACTTGAGAGAGGAAAGGGTGTTGATCTGGGTCGGGGATGGTTTGGAGCCAATTAGCGGCTGGTGCCAGGGTCACATCCATGACATCCTGTGCTGCTTCGTTTTGTCGCCCCAGATTGATCAAGCTCGCCTGGAGCCATCCCCCGGGATTGGACCAGATGCTCGGCACCGGTTCGAGGATTGGATCGTCAGAGGTCTGCCTGGCTTGCTGTGCCAGATAATTCTCCGTCCGATTTCGCAAGAGTTCTTCTTCATGGCTGAAGTCCGGATCGGGCTTTGGTGGGACTGGCAGATTCTCCAACTCCCACTTCTCCTCTTTTCCCACCGGCATCCACTTGGGGACGGTCTTCGTCACAGAGGCCATCTTCGTGCCATGCTTCTCGTCTCGCCAGCCGTAGACGGGATCGCGGCGTTCTATCTCCCGATTGCGAACAAAACGCTGCTCCTGAACAATCTTCGGCACCCAGTAACGCTCACGGGTGGTATAAGATACGCGGCGGGTTTTCACCACCGTGCGGGTCTTCCACTCATAACGCGTACCCCTGTACAAACGATAACCACGCCGGTACCAGTAGCTCTTTTTCACCCTGTAGCGCTGACTTGTGCGGTAGCGCTCGGTCCGATATTTTTTCACTGTGCGATATGCCCAACGGCCGCGGTCTACTTTCACGGTCTTGTAGACCGGCACTTTTTCGATCCAGCGGTTGACGCGCACGATTGCCCAGGTGCGCACGATGTTGGGCACTTCAACTTTCTCAGTGACGGTGACGTCTTTCCAGTCGTATTTGGTTACCGTTTTCTTCGCCCAGCGTTTCCCTGCTGGCGCGGCGTAGGGTGGGGAGCTTGCATTGGAACCGCCACCATGAGCGACCAACACGCCGCCGATGCCTTTTCGTTGGAGAGCCAATGGCGTCGTGCTCACCAGGGCCATCAGCCCCGCGGCGAGCGCAACCCAGGGCGCATAGTCCGCGGGCGCGCCAACAGGTAGGGACTTGGCGACGAAGACGCCACTGCTGCCCTGCAGCCCCCACAGGCGCTCGAATTCCTCAGCCGCGATTACCTGCTTGCCAAGCGTCG
>JAUWFP010000065.1 GCA_030606845.1 Anaerolineales bacterium
AGACTTACCGTTTTTGATGTATTCTATATTAATGGTGAAACCAACCCGCTTAGATTTGCATTGGGACGTGGCTTAAGCGGATAAACGCTTGATGTATAAAATCAACCCAAGCCCCTCGTCATCCTTCAATATTCGTGCTGGTTTACTGCATTGGTAGAAACCTTCGCCGCAGTTCTCATCGGAGATATGTATGCAGCGCGTTCGATTGATCCATTGGAAGGAATCGGAAGCCGAGGAAAAAGTTGAAATCCTAAAGAAGGCAGGGTACAAGGTGGAAACCTCGCTTCTTGATCCTGATAGTTTGCGTCAAATGAGGCAGGATCCACCCGCTGCATTTGTGATCGATCTTGATCGTCTGCCATCGCAGGGAAGAGATTTCGCTCTGGGAATTCGCATACAAAAAACGACCAGAAATGTACCGCTTGTGTTTGTCGGAGGGGAGTTAGAAAAGGTCAAAGGCATCAAGGAATTGTTGCCCGATGCTGTTTACACCCAGTGGGGTCAGATTGATGACCCGCTCCGAACAGCGATCGATTCTCCTCCCACCGATCCGGTTGTCCCGACTTCGGTTATGGCGGGTTACTCTGGGACACCGTTGCCGAAGAAACTTGGCATCAAAGAAAACACGGTTGTCGCTCTGGTTAATGCCCCAAAAGGACTCAAAGAGACCCTGGGTGAACTGCCGGAGGGCGCGGTCTTAAGGACAGGATTGCAGTCCATTGGCGACCTAACACTTTGGTTCGTTCGCGAGCGGAACTTGAGGAAGGCATGCGTAAGATGTTTGATTTTGGTGATTCGGCCGGGTTGTGGATCATCTGGCCGAAGAAGTCCTCTGGCGTGGAAAGCGATCTCACCCAGAACATCGTGCGGAAGATTGGCCTTGCCTCTGGTCTGGTGGATTTCAAGATCAGTGCTATTGATCAAACCTGGTCTGGTTTGCGGTTCACGAAAAGGAAGACGGCTCAGAAGAAATGATTGTGGTCTTTCATAGGGAGGGGGCTATGGCAAATGTGAATGAAAGCCCGAGTATCTGGCCTTCACTCATGCGACGTATTGCTCGCATCTGGAGCATCCTTTGTTTTGCTTTCCAGGCTGGATGAAAGGAGATTTTTTAATGAGGAATTTCAATTTCTGGCAACGTTGGCTGCTTGTTGTGAGTTGGATTATCGTCTTGTTCGGATTAGCTATGGCTCTTTTGAATGCGACTCCTATCTTTGATTTGATGAACGATCGCGTCAATCCAGTTTTCTGGGGCGATGGATCAGTCCCACACGCAAGCGCCCTCTTCATGCAGTGGATCTATGGCGTCTTAGGTGCGACCGTCGCCGGTTGGGGCGTGTTCATGGTTTTCATCACCCGCTACCCGTTTTACCGGCAGGAGCGTTGGGCGCGTGATGCAATGGTTGCGGGGTTGCTATTGTGGTATGTCGTGGACATGAGCATCACGCTCTATTTTAAAGTCGCGTTCAATGCAGCATTGAATACGACACTCTTCATCATGGGAATGCTGCCAGTCGTGATGACGTGGAAAGCTTTTACGAAAGGGCAAGGGGACTAAAGCGCTTTTTCTTGATCTTACTTCGAAAACTCATTTCATCGGTTGATGGAGGACTAACTATTATGACGGAGAATGGTAAAGAAATCCCGAAATGCGCGCAGTGCCCATTGAGGGAGAAGTCGGAGAAAAATCCCAATTCTCTGGTGAGCAAGATTTGGCGCTGGCATACAACCTGGTGCCCCGGATGGAAACAGTATCAGGAGTATCTAACCCAGCAAGGATCGTGAGCAATGATAACCAGATTTTGTGATCGGGTTCCTGAAAAACATTCCAACCACAGAAAGAACTGCGCATAGCCATGATATTTATACTGACAGGCTTCGTATGTGAGCAGTAAACGTCATGGATTATTGCTGAGTATCACAACCTCATTATTTTGGCGTAATTAGAGCGCCAATCTTGCATCTCTACGGTAGAATCGGGAACATGGCTCATAATCACGTCCACCACAGAGGCACCGAAGCGAATCTGCGAACTGCTTTTTTCCTTAACCTTGCATTTACATTGCTTGAGATCGTCGGCGGGTTAATGACAAACAGTGTTGCCATCCTCTCGGACGCAGTTCATGATCTCGGAGACAGTCTTTCTCTCGGGCTGGCATGGTATTTGGATCGCGTTGCGCAACGTGATGGAGATCAGCAATTCTCCTATGGTTATAGGCGTTTCTCCTTGCTAGGTGCTGTTATCAGCACAGTTGTAATGATTGTCGGGTCGATTTTCATCCTCAGTGAAGCAATCCCTCGTTTGTTGGCGCCTCAGCAAACCAACGCGCAGGGGATGATCCTTATCGCAATCTTGGGGGTAGTCGTCAACGGGCTTGCGGCGCTTCGACTGAGAGGGGAGAAATCGCTCAACGCCCGCGCCATCGCTTGGCATCTGATCGAGGATGTCCTGGGTTGGGTTGCCGTACTTGTTGTAAGTATCGTCCTGCTTTATACGGATCTATATGTTCTCGACCCGCTTCTCTCCATCCTCATCACAATCTATATCCTCTACAATGTCTTGAAGAACCTGAAACAGACTTCGGCGCTGTTCCTTCAGGCTGTCCCGGATAATGTAGATGTAGCTTCAATTGATGAGCGATTAAGCGAGATGGAACATGTCTGTTCGACTCACCACACTCATGTTTGGTCTCTGGATGGCGAACACCATGTCCTAACGTCACATATCGTTGTGGACGAGGATGTCTCGAAAGAGCAAGTGCTTTGCCTCCGTAAGGAAATCCTTGAGCTTGTCCGCGAACTCGCCTTCGCCCATTCCACAATCGAGATAGAATTCGGTGACGATGATTGCGGGGTCATGGATAGTGGGATGTGAATAGGAATGTTTAAACGGACTTTTTTCATCTCGCTTTTTATCCTTCTTTTCGCTTGCCAGGTCGCGCCGGCTCCCGAGGGAATATTGAAGGGGCATGTTTCAATCGGTCCTATTCAGCCTGCTATTCGAGAGGGTGTGCCGGAACCCACGCCGAACCCTGAGATGTACGCCGCCAGGAAAATCGTGATCTTCGATCAAAGAGGGCGCAAGGAAATTGCACACGCCTCGATTAACGCTGCCGGGAATTATGAGATCGCATTGCCAGCGGGTACTTATGTAGTCGATATCAACCATTCTGGCATCGATTTTGCAAAAGGCTTGCCGGCGCAGGTTGAAATTAGAGCTAATGAAATTACGCATTTAGATATCGCCATTGACACTGGAATCCGCTGAACTCGCAGTCACCGAATCGTCCTGTTGTAAGCGAAGTTTTGAGGGTGAAGGATGGATGCCCCTAAGGATAAGCAAGATCTTATCCAAAGAATCCGCGTTGAGCGTGAGAGGCTTGGGACTCTTTTGGGCAATCTCTCCGAGAACGAGATGCTGATTCCCCTAGGTGAGGATGGTTGGTCTGCAAAAGATCATGTTATCCACATCGTCATCTGGGAAAAGCGGTTGGTCGAGTGGTTGCATGTCGTAGAAAGAGGGGAAGTGCCGCAGCAACTTCCCCCGGGGATGACATGGGATGATCTCAATCGCTGGAATGAGCAAACCTTCGAAGAGAACCGCGAGCGAGAACTGACAGACGTGCTGACTGACTTCAACCATTTAGCAGATGAAGTCGTGCAGGTAGTAGAAGCGACCCCGGAAGATTTGCTAATGGGAGTGGACTCTCTGGATTGGCGTTCAGGGTCACCGCTTTGGGAGATGGTGGCGGCGAATACATTCTGGCACTACCCTGAGCATCGGGAGGCTATCGAGCATTGGCAAGAAGGAAGGACGTCTGGCAGGTAATGGTTCCATAGATGCATGGAAGGAGGGGCAGGACTACCTCGTGTATCCGTTTCTTCCAGGCTCCGATAGCTGTGTTGCGCTGGCTTCCTGCCTAAACGGATACCGCGCTTATAGTGAAAACAACGATCGTTAATTTGATGAATCGCCCCTGAATGTTAGAATAATACCGCTTGAGTGAATTGCCATTTGATGCCTGATATTCTAGACTGATTGAAACTGAAGGGAGAATGCCATGAGCGATAGTGTTTATAAAGTTATTGAGCTTGTAGGGACGAGCGAAGAATCCTGGGAGAAGGCAGCGGCAGCGGCAGTGGAGAGAGCCGGTGAATCTTTACGGGATTTGCGGATCGCGGAAGTCGCCGATCTCGATATGCAAATTGAAAATGGTAAAGTCGTCACGTACCGAGCGAAGATCAAGGTCTCCTTTAAGTTCTCGGACAAAGACTAGCCGCGTTTAATCAAGGAAATAAGTGGGAAGTTTATTTGCCCTCTTTATAGCAAGTTGCGCATAGTCAATCATTCACGCCTGGATAAGGCATAGGATTTGTATTCCCATACCACAAACCGATAGTGTTATCGGTTCATTAGTTTTGCGGAGACAGCATCTCAATCTGAGATTGGCTGCACTACCTAAACTTTAATAAGGAGAAGTAAATGTCGTCGGAGAAAGACCTCGGAACGCTACCGCAATGGGAATTGAGCAACATCTACCCGAGCCTCGAATCAAACGAGTTGGATGGTGCCGTCGAAGACCTGAGTACGCGTATCAAGAAGCTCGATCAATTCCTGAAAAAGGAAAATATCTCCCGTGAAGGGGAAATCCCTTCATCGGTTGAACGAACTGCAGTGCTTGTCTCAGAATATCTTCAGATGACGAATGATATTCTCGCTTTGGCTGGAACTATAGGAGCGTTTTTGTACGGATATATTTCAACGGATTCTTTCAACACGCTGGCGAAACGTAAAGAATCAGAACTGGAGAGGATCACTGTTCAAATACAAAACCAGGAAGTCCTGTTTAAAGGCTGGCTTGGTGAAGTGGTTAAACAAGGGACCGGACTCGGCGATCTCATTGCCGCCAACCCAGCTGTGCAGGACCACGAATTCTTCCTCCAGGAAACAATAGAACAAAGTAAATATCTCATGTCAGATGAAGAAGAAGCGCTGGCTTCGGAGCTTTCATTGAGCGGCGCGAGCGCCTGGCAGAAGCTGCAAGGGACGGTTACTTCGCAGATCAGTGTGCCGTTTGAACACGAAGGGGTTGTCGAAGATGTTCCCATTGCCGCGCTGCAGAACATCCGTAAGTATGATCCTGATGAGCAAACACGGCGAAGAGCCTTCGAGGCTGAGATCAAAGCCTGGGAGAGCATGCGTGAACCCTTGGCAGCCTGTATGAATGGTGTAAAAGGCACGGTGCTCGCGCTCAACCAACGGCGCGGGAGAGAAGATGCGCTCCATGAGGTGTTGGGACAAACAAGGATCGACCGAGAGACTTTACAGGCGATGCTGGGCGTGATGAAGGAATCCTTCCCAACTTTCCGCCGTTACTTTAAAGCGAAAGCGAAACGGATGGGAAAAGATGCACTTGCGTGGTGGGACGTGTTTGCCCCGGTAGGGGGATCTGAGCAAAGCTTTACTTTCGAGGAAGCACAAAGCTTTATCGTTAACAATTTCAGCAGCTTCAGCCCGCGGATGGCAGAATTCACGCAGAAGGCTTTTGACCAGCGTTGGATTGATGCTGAACCTCGAAAAGGAAAACGAGGGGGCGCCTTCTGCATGGATATCCCGCTTAATGAAGAATCCCGCATCCTGGCAAATTTTGATGGCTCTTTGGACCAACTTTCTACGCTTGCGCACGAACTCGGACATGCATTCCACAACGAATGCCAGTGGGGTCTAACGGAACTACAACGTATCCTCCCAATGACCCTCGCAGAAACTGCATCGATCTTCAATGAGACGCTTATTAGCGAGTCGGCATTAGCGCAGGCTCAAAGCAAGGAAGAAGAGCTCTCAATCCTAGAGACCTCTCTCGTCGGGGCTGCAGGGGTAATCGTCGATATCTACTCCCGTTACCTTTTTGAGTTCGAGGTCTTTGAGAAACGCGCAGATGCCGAACTTTCTGCGGACGATTTTTGTGAGATTATGCTCCGCTGCCAGGCGGAAACGTACGCCGATGGGCTTGATGAGCGATATCGACATCCGTACATGTGGGCTTGGAAACCGCATTACTACAGCCCCTCACTATCGTTCTATAACTTCCCCTATGCATTTGGACAGCTCTTCGGATTGGGTTTGTACGCCCTTTACCAGGAACGGGGGGAGGATTTCATCCCTGATTATGAGAGTCTCCTTCGTAATACAGGCATGGGAAACGCCGCAGATCTCGCAGAGCGATTCGACATTGATCTGCGCAGCCCGGAATTCTGGAAGAGCAGCATGGAAGTCATCGAGGCGAGGGTGGAGCGTTATCTTGAGTTGAAGTGATGAGCCCTTTTCACTTTAAGTATCAACACTCAATAATGCTTAGGTTTTTCTTGGAGAAACGTAGATGACAACGATCGCTCGACATGCAGGACGCGCGGTAGATGAACTGAGACCGATCTCGATTACGCCGGGCTATATCGATTGCCCGGAGGGATCGGTGCTTCTCGAGCTGGGGGACACGCGTGTGCTTTGCAACGTGACGATTGAAAAAGGGGTCCCCAAGTGGATGAACGCCAGCGATGCACAGGGAGGGTGGATCACCGCCGAATACGCCATGCTCCCACGTGCAACGCAGCAGCGAACCGCGCGCGAGGTCGGCAAGCCCAGAGCTCGCAGCCAGGAGATCCGGCGTATGATCGGGCGAAGCCTGCGCGCAGGGTTCAACTTGGAAGCGCTTCCTCCCATCACCTGTATTGTCGATTGTGATGTGTTGCAGGCGGATGGCGGCACCCGAACCGCGGCGGTTACTGGAGGGTATGTCGCTCTGGCCATAGCGCTAGGCAGTCAGATTGCTGAAGGCGATCCCGGCGGAGATATCTATAAATCGCCGATCGCGGCGGTAAGCATCGGGTTGCTGGATGGTGTCCCAATTGTAGACCTTGATTATGCTGAGGATTCGACCGCTGAAGCGGATGTCAATATCGTCATGAACGAACAAGGGGAACTCATTGAAATTCAAGGTACAGCCGAGCGAGAACCCTTTACGACCGATGCTTTACAGCAGATGCTTCATCTAGCAAACAGCTCGATTGGGCAATTGATTCAGGCCCAAAGATTGGCTCTAGAAAAACATGGAGTGTCCTTCTAACGATAGAAAGTTGCAGATGCAAGGAGAACCCGGGGATTAAGCTCGTTCCGGGTTCTCCTTTTTTCGTTCTCCTCAGGATAACTTCAGGCAGGAACATATCCTGCTGAGCCGTTCAGTCGGGGACTTCGCCCCCTAAAAAAAAGGGGGACTTCGCAGGACAGGGACCCCTTGCAGGTGTTTGAAATGACACGATCGGGAAAGATTATTGCAGGATTGTCATTTCGAGCAAAGCGAGAAATCCCTGTGATGAAACGAATACTCCGCCCACTTGGATTGGGAGGTTTACCATGATGCGAATAATCGAAAATAAAGTGCTTGTTCAGTATTCAATAAAGAAGTGAAGGTCGATCAGTTTTTAATGAAACGACTGAGATCGGGGAAGATCAGTTTTTCTGTTTCGCCGCGCAGGAGCGCCGGCCGGTTGGCAGCCTCGAAGTTGCGGTGCACTTCATGAAGCGCGCGCACTTGCCATGATGGCGGATCTTGTGAGAAAACAGCCAGACTGACAGTGAAAGAACCCGGGATGAGGAGTAACGTTTCGCCGCTGTCCGATGTCGTGGCGAAAAGCCTTCCATCAGGGGATTCGTCATCGCTCGTGCTGAAGGTTCCCAAAAGCGCCATAGCATCCTCTGCTGATTCAGGCATATCACCATCAACGAAGATGCGTTTCTTGGATTGAATGTTATACAGACCAACACTGTAGCAGGCAGCTTCATTCAATTGCAGCAGGAAGCGAGTTTTGCCTTCCTCCAGGACCATCTCCCAGCGGTTGCTGTCAGGATAGGTCTGGCGCATGCGCAGAGCGACTTCACGCTGCCCCATGTAGTGGCGGTATATTGCCCTATATTGAGACGCATTAATCCGCCCTTGTTGAAAATCCTGTTCAAGGCGAGCGATCTTACCATCAAGTGTTTCTAACCGACGGCGGAGTTCCGGGTCGTCGATATCTTCTATCGAGGGTTCTTCTGTGATCGCTTCAGCAACACTCTCTTCAATCACGGGGGCAGGGCTCTTCGTCTCCTGTGATGGAGGAGCCGAGTCATCGTGAACCTCCCCGATAAATGGGGAAGCTTGAATGCCTCCCATGGCGTCGATTTTGCTCTCTTGTTACCGCAGGAGTTCTCGAACGGCGCGCAATTGACCAGCGCTGATTAACCCATCGCAGAACGCGATAGCTGCCGAGAGCATGCGTTCCTGTGCACGCTCTAGGCGTTCCAATGCGGCCAGATATTCAGTATCTTGTTCCGCTACCGGCTGCGCAGTTGTCTCTTCAGGAGGCACTTCAACCTCTTCTTGGCGTGTGCGAGCAGCGGCGGTTACATTTGATGTACTCGCCATATAAGAGCATCATAGCATGACGTAGGTGAAGACGTAGAGAGGAAAGATGTACCAATCGGAAAAACTCATTTCTCCATGAATTTCGATGAGATGGTTCGGAACGGCTCGTCTGCGGTATACTCATCCGGGTTAATATTATGCAACTCTTTTGCCAGCTGGCTCGAAGGAGTCATCAGGAGAATCTAACGGTTATGTTGAGAAAGTGTGTCATTGGAGCGCTGTTGGTAGCTCTAGCAATATTGGTGGGCGCGTGTAAGGCTGGAACGGGAGTGTCCTCCACTCGGTCTAGTGAGGCGGTGATAGCCACAGCGTATGCGGATGCTGAGCTGACGAAGCAGGCAACTTTTCAGACTCCACCACCGACACTCGTCACACCCTCTCCGACGCCACCTCTTGAGAGCCCGACTCCGGCAATGACCGTAACACCTACACCTGGCCAGCCTGTGGTCACGGCGGATTACAATGCGTATGTCCGCCCTGGGCCGGATGAGAGTTACGGCAACCTCGATTTCTTTTTGGAGGGACAGCGGGCATTCGTTGAAGGGCGTTATGAGAACGAAACAAATGGGACCTGGTGGTACATCCGACGGATCGATGAGGGCAAGGATGGCTGGGTTTGGAGCGGGGCCGTAACGCTTACAGGTGACGCCTCTGGCATACCCATTTTGGAAGCGCCACCACAATGATCGCGATGCCGTAAGTCGTAAGGGGCTTAAAAAACAATCTCCCGGAAGATGGAACTTCGGGAGATTTTCGGTTTTAGTTATCCGTGCGCTGACGTTACTCTTCTCGATAACCTGTTATCCCCCAACCTCCCGCAGGTTTCGAACCTGCGGGAGGTTTAACAAATGGACCTCAAAGCGCAGGCAGCACCCACTTCCGGAAGCAGAGCTTCCGCACTCGTGCGCCTGCAAGCGTGCATGGACAGAGAGGTGAAAGTCCTCTTCAGGCATGCGCTCTCCGGCTTGTAACCGACTGTAACTGCGTCGCCGCGAGGCGGGGTG
>JAUWFP010000266.1 GCA_030606845.1 Anaerolineales bacterium
CCACGATTTGCAATGAGTACTTTTTCAAACATTCCTTCCCTCTAATCTAAGGCAGGAGCCTGCGAATGCTCCTGGGCTGCCAAGAAACGCAGAACTCTTTGGTTGAACTCCTCCGGGACCTCGTGTGGCGGCATGTGGTGAATACCGGGGATCAACCATAGCTGCCCCTCCTGAACTCCTTCAGAGATGTCGACCGCATGCTGGGGTGTCGCGTGTTCATCGAGTTCACCTTGTATGACAAGTGTTGGGCAAGTGATCTCTGGCAAACGCTCGCGCATGTCCAGCTTCTGTGGATTAGTTTCCCCCCAATGGCGGACCCAAGAATCAACAAGATGCTGCGCCCTGTCCCCATGTTCCCGGTCCAAGGCTTTCGAGTAGGGCGGTTGTTTGGAGGCTTCAGAGATCATATCCAATCCAGGGAGCATTGTTGGCTCAAAGTAGATATGAGCAGCGACGACGACCATCCTCTCGATTAGATCGGGTCTTTCAGAGGCCATGAGCAGCGCGATCGAGCCGCCGTCGCTATGACCTAAAAGAGAAAGACGGTGAACGCCCAGATGGTTAAGAAGAGCGTGAGCCTCCTCGGCATCTTTGAGGAGAAAAAACTCATCAAATTGCGGGCGCGAGTCCGATCGACCATAACCCCAGCGATCATACACGATCACCCGCCATCCGGCGTTGGTGAAGGCGCTGATTTGCCGCCGCCAAGAACGGATCGACCCCAAACCATGGTGGAGGAGCAATATAACTGGCGCCTCGTCGGCCCCATATTGCTCCCAATACAATTTGTGTCCGTTGATCTCATAGAAACCCTGATCGCCGGGTTGCTCAGAGCGGGATGTTTCCATGTTTTTTCGCCGGATTAGCATCGCGTTTGTTTGAAAGCATCTCCAGACCGTTGATAATGCGCGGTCGAGTAAAGCGCGGCTCGATGATGTCGTCAACGTAGCCTCGAGCGGCTGCGATGTAGGGATGTGCAAATTTCTCGCGGTATTCCGCCACCAGCTCGGCTCTGCGTTTTTCCGGATCTTTCGCATCAGCGAGTTCCTTGCGGAAAATGATATTTACCGCCCCTTCGGGACCCATCACGGCCAGCTCTGCGCTGGTCCAGGCCAGGTTCAAGTCAGAGCGAATGTGTTTGGAGGACATAACATCATACGCACCGCCGTACGCCTTGCGAGTGATCAGGGTGATCTTCGGAACGGTAGCCTCGCAATATGCATAGAGCAGTTTTGCTCCATGGCGGATGATGCCGCCGTGCTCCTGGCCGGTGCCGGGGAGGAAACCAGGTACGTCGACGAAGGTGATGATCGGGAGGTTAAACGAATCGCAGAAGCGCACGAACCGAGCGGCCTTATCTGAAGAATTAATATCCAGAACACCTGCTAAATGAGCCGGTTGGTTGGCGATAATTCCGACGCTGTGCCCACCAAAACGGGCGAAGCACGTCAGGATATTCTGCGCATAGTTCTCATGGATTTCTAGGTAGACGCCATTGTCGACGACCAGCTTGATCACGTCGCGCATGTCATACGGTTTGCTGGGGTCATCGGGCACGATGTGATCTAGCTCTTCCTCTGTGCGCAGGCGGTCATCATTTGCCGGGACGAAAGGTGGGTCCTCCATATTGTTCTGAGGGATGTAGGATAGCAGGAGGCGGATCATATAGAGACAATCGCTCTCACTCTCGGCGACGTAATGACAAACGCCGGATGTGCTGGCGTGTGTGTCCGCGCCGCCCAATTCCTCGAAGGTAACTTCTTCGTGAGTGACGGTTTTGACTACTTCTGGACCCGTAACGAACATATAGGAGGAGTTGCGGACCATGAAGATGAAATCGGTGAGTGCCGGTGAGTACACCGCGCCGCCGGCGCAGGGTCCCATGATGGCGCTGATTTGAGGGATCACGCCTGAGCTGAGCGTGTTCTTGAGAAAGATGTCGGCGTAGGCGCCGAGAGAGACGACGCCCTCCTGGATACGGGCTCCCCCGGAGTCGTTCAGACCGATGACGGGAGCGCCGTTCTTCATGGCCATGTCCATGATCTTACAGATCTTCTCTGCATGAACTTCACCGAGGCTGCCGCCGAAGACGGTGAAGTCTTGTGAGAAAACGTATACCAACCGGCCGTCGATTGTTCCCCACCCGGTTACGACGCTGTCGGCAAGGAATTTCTTCTTTTCAAGATCGAAATCATGCGTCCGATGTGTGACGAACATGTCGGTTTCACGGAAGGATCCTTTGTCTAGAAGCAGGTCGAGCCGCTCTCGAGCAGTTAGGCGACCGCGGTCATGTTGCGTTTTTACACGCTCGGGGCCACCGCCAAGCAGCGCCTTTTCGCGTTGGTTTTGAAGAAAATCTGCTTTGGAGGAATCACTCATTCGTTTTGCTCCTCATAATATTGACGTACTGATGGTCGAGAAAGTATCAAGATCACGATCAGAAAGCATAGTGTCATGACTCCAAAAGTGAAAGGAAAGGAACTCATGGCGAAGTCGGACCGTTGAAGCAGCAAGCGATCGATCCCCAACCATGCAGCATAGGCGATTGCACCGATGTACGTGAGCTTCGGCGCCCAGCTGCAGCGGAAGAAAAGTGCCATCGCCGCGATTAGAGCGACGCTTCCCCACAAGATGTTTTTCAAGAGTAGATAGCCCTTTGGAACGCTGATAGGGATGTCGGGAAGCGTAAACCATGCCGCGATGCCGGCGAATTGCATCACTGAGAAGATTAACACTCCTACTGCGAGCCAGGTTACGGGCCGGGGTCTATTCTTCGATGTCAAGGACGATTTTTCCCAGCTGCTCACCGGTTTCAAGGCGCTTCTGTGCTTCAGGGGTTTCCTTCAGCGGATATCGACGATCAATTACAGGCATTAACGAACCCTGGAAGATAAGATTCATCACGGTTCGAAAATCTTCATGAGTCCCCATTGTGCTCCCAATTATGCTCAAGTGCTTGGCAAAGACAAAGCGATTATCGATTTCAAACTTGGGACCGCCGGTATTACCTACGGTCAGAATGCGTCCACCTTTCTTCGCGGCTCGGAGGCTGAGGGGCATTGTCCCAGCGCCGACATTGTCGACGACTACATCGACTCCTTCACGTTCACTTGCTAGATATACCGCTTTTGACCAGTTCTCCTCTTTTGAGCGGTCGATGAGGACATCCGCTCCCAGAGATTCAGCCAGGCGAAGTTTATCAGCATTGGAACCGACGACGAACACTTTCGCCCCAGCTAGCTTCGCAATCTGGATGCTGGCGCTGTTCACACCGCCGGAGGCGCCGATTACCAGAACGCTTTCTCCAGCGCTAAGACCACCGCGGGAAATCAGCGAATGCCAGGCCGTGTGGAAAACAAGACCTGCTGCTGCCGCAGACGCGAATTCGATCTCATCAGGGAGATGGAGAAGATTCCTCGCTGGGACGACGACGTACTGCGCCAGCGTGCCGCGAACGGTTTCACCCAACAAGTGCCATTTTCGGCACATGTTGTCCTTTCCTGCCAGGCAAAAATCACAAACTCCACAGCCGAGGTTCGAATTGATCACGACACGATCCCCGACTTCGAGTCCTTTTACACCTTCGCCCAGCGCAGATATTGTTCCCGCTCCGTCTGCTCCGGAGATATGAGGATATTCGAGCTTCAATCCCGGCCAGCCCTCTCGGACCCACAGGTCGAGTCGGTTTAAGGCTGCCGCCCGCAGTTGCACCTGGACTTCACCTGCGCCCGGTTCCGGAGTAGGGAATTCGGC
>JAUWFP010000211.1 GCA_030606845.1 Anaerolineales bacterium
GCAGTGTAAATGAACGATGTTTCTTTCGTTGTGAAGTGCAGTGCAAGGGAGGCGGCTAATAAGTAAAGCCATTTCGCTTCACGTTTTTCGAAGTAGCGAAAAACCGCGTAAAACATCAACAGCGCCATTGGAACAACGAACGCTTCGTTGCGGACGTAGCGGTCGTAGTAGAGCATGTAGGGAGAAAATACCATCATCGCCGTGGCCGCGAGTGTTCCCCAGCGCCCGAGCCACTTACGGAACAATAGGACTAACCCGACCGCAATCACACCGAATAACGCCGCAGGAATGCGTGCTGCAACGTCGGAAGCACCAAAAAGGAAATATGAAAGGGCGACAGCGTGCATTTGAAAAGTGCCGTGCATAAGAGGATCATGAGAAAATCCACGCCCCTCGGCCAGATACCATGAGAATTGGGTATGCAGGCTCTCGTCATGGCTCATTACCCGTGTGTCGAGATCATAAAATCGCGAAAATACGGCCACGCAGAGCAGGAGGATATACAGAGCTACTTCAAGATCAATCCTCAGATTTCGCTTGAGGGTACGGTCCAGCCAGCTCTGATCTTCGTTTGATGAGATCGCTTCTTCCGTCATAGATTCTCCCTCGCCGGGAATGGGCGATAAACGATCATTCTTCGACACACAGTTTCATTGTTTCATTACACAATGCACATAGTTCTGCTTCAGGAATTGACGAGTCGGTACAGGTTCTTGACTTCTTCCCCCTTCAATTCCCTCCACTCTCCTGGTTTGAGATTGCCAATTTCAAGATCTGCAAACCGGATTCTTACCAATCTATTAACCCTCAAACCAAGGCTTTTCGCAGTCTCGCGGATCTGTCGCTTGTGACCTTCGGTGAGAATCACATGCAGCCAGGGCTCCTTCGTATTTTCAACCCACACCTCAGCTGGACGCGTTCGAAAACCGTCATCCAACACAACACCACGCCTCCAGGAGTTAATTTGCGCCTGGTCTGGTTTCCTGTTTAGGAGGACACGATATTCCTTCTCGTGTTGATAGCGGGGATGTGTTAACCGATTCGTGAGCTCTCCGTCATCGGTCATCAAAATCAATCCCTCGCTTTCGAGATCGAGCCGGCCGACTGGGAATATGCGGCGATCTTTCTGAATTAAATCGCTCACAGTTGCGCGTCCCCCTTGTGATCGAAGACTAGAAAGAACGCCTCGCGGTTTATATAGCAAGATATACAGAAATCCTGATTGCAGTTGGATGATTTCGCCATCAACCCGAATCTCAACTTCACCAGGGTTAACCCTCATTCCGAGAGTAGCTTTGCTGCCATTCACGGTCACCCGGCCATCCCTGATTAACTCATCAGACTTTCTGCGGGAGGCCACGCCCGCTTGGGCTATAACTTTTTGCAGACGAATGCCATCACCCACCTGCTTCATCCTCCGTGTCTGCAAGGGAGGTTCCATTCGCACCCAACTCGCCCATCTCACTTTCGAGATTAAGTGGAGGGAGCTCCTTTATGGATGTTAGACCGAAATGGTTGAGAAAATCTGAGGTTGTAGCGTAGATAAACGGCCGCCCTGGGCCGTCAGTCCTGCCAACCTCGTCAACTAACCCATGCCTCAGAAGTGTCCTCATTACGCTGTCCGAGTTAACCCCTCTTACCGCGTCAATTTGCGGTCGGGTGACAGGTTCCTGATAAGCGACGATCGCCAGGACTTCTAATGCCGCGCGACTCAACCGTGATGTCTCTTCCAAGTCAAGAAATCGTTGGACATCTGCTGATATTTCTGGGGCGGTGATCAGCTGAACACTTCTGGAGACACGTTGAAGGCGAATCCCCCGATTGACGAATAGCCTATCAAGTTCTTCCAGCGACTTTTCAACCTCACGCACGGAAGAATTTAATGCGTTCGCGATCTGAGGGATCGAGATCAACTCTGGGGATACGAAAAGCAGCGCCTCGATCCTAGCATTAAGGTCGTGGCCAGAACCCTTTGGGTTCGCTTCTGTCTCCAGCGTGCTATAATCGGCCGCGATTTCCGCATCCGAGGATGAATGATTTGAATCACTCACAAAAACTTACCTATCGCACGTTCGCGCTTGCTTCCATTCTAGCCAGCTTGTTTCTGGCTACTCTCGCCTGCCAGATAGATGTAGGAGGGCCAGAGTCGCCTTATCCACTCATCGCTGCCGACGATCAGGCCGCTGATGATGTTACGAATTTGTGGCAATCTGCTTTAGAGAGTGCACTTGACTCTGGCGAGGTCATGCTCGTTCTCGATGAAAACCAGCTCAATACCTTTGTCGCCAAAAGGCTAGCCGCAGAAGATTCTCTCTTGCATGAACCACAGGTCTTTCTAAGACAAAACGCCATCCAGGTCTACGGGTACGTTATCCAAGGGATTATCCGGGCAAACATCCACCTCTCTATTTCGCCAATACTCGATCAAGAAGGTAGAATCTCATTTGAACTTACTTCTGCTTCCGTTGGTCCGATGCCTGTTCCGGAAGCGGTCAAAAACACGATTTCCGCCATTCTTACAGAGGCTTTCACTGGAACCTTAGGCTCGTTCGCTACCGGGATACGTATTTCATCTCTCGTGATCAACGATGGACAACTTGCGATCGTTGGTGAACTCCGTTAGGCTGGCGGAAGACGATTATACCAGCCGCCTTTTTCAACGACAATGAGCCAAACACTGCGCAGACAATTCTACCTTCTCATCACGTCACTCATTTTTATCCTGAGTTCTTGCGCTCGACCGCAGGCAACCGCAGGAATGATTCAAGTTCTCATCCATGTGGATGATTCTGTCGAAACGGTTGAAGTTCCTTCTGGCGCCAGTGTTCAGCAAGCACTTGACTCCGCTGGTGTGATGCTTGGTTCCTTGGATCGAGTGAACCCTCCGGGGTATACCGTCCTATCCGATGGCGCTGAGATCGATATCATACGAGTGCTCGAGAGGTTCGAGATCGAGGAAATAATTATCCCCTTCGATCGTCAAACTGTCCGCAATGAAGCCTTGCCCGAGGGTGAGACACGCCTCCTCCAACCAGGCCAGAACGGCTTACAAGAAATCACATACCGGATATTAATCGAGGCGGATATAGAAAAATCCAGAGCCCCGGTCAAGAATGTCATTATTACCGAACCCGTACCTGAGATTATCATGATCGGCACTCAGAGCACACATTCGCCGGTCACAATTGATGGCAGTCTAGTGTATATCACCAGTGGGAATCTATGGGTCATCGAAGGCAGCAGTGGCAGCCGGCGCCCGATTGTCGTTACCGGTGATCTGGATGGACGTATCCTCAAGATCTCCCCCGATGGTCAATGGGTGCTCTTTACCCGCGAAACCCCCGAGGAGGAGGATACGATTAACGGACTCTGGGTCGCGTCAATGGTTGACTCTGAGTTTGAAATGCTCGATCTGGGCGTCCGGAACATAATTCATTTCGCAGACTGGGTTCCTCAGAAACCTTCTTTTACGATTACTTATTCAACCTCTGAATCCAGCCTTGCCTCACCCGGCTGGCAAGCCAATAACGACCTGGAGACGATCACCTTTACAGGCGCAGGTCATACCCTCCGACCCCGCACAATTATTGAAGCCAACGCTGGAGGCCAGTACGGATGGTGGGGAACGAACTATGTTTGGGGATACGACAGTGACCACCTGGCATATGTTCGCGCAGACAGTTATGGCTTTGTAGACCTTGAAAATAACGAGCTCGTCACATTGCAAGAGATCGTCCCTTTTCAAACTCTTGGGGACTGGGCTTGGGTTCCCGGACTTGTTTGGGGACGGGACAATCAGACGATTTATTTTGTAGCTCATGATGAGCCTATTGGCCTCGAGAGCCCCCAGGCATCTCCCGTTTTTAATATTGAAGCTCGCACAATGGGAAGTAATCTGAAACTTACACTTGCAGAGCGAACCGGGATGTTTGCTTACCCAACTGTTTCTGAGATTCTTAGTTCACACACCGCCGAGATCTCGTACCGTGTAGCTTTCCTGCAGGCCATCACGCCGCTAGAGAGTCAGGAGAGCACCTATCGTATAGCGGTTATGGATCGCGATGGCAGCAATTTGCGCTACTTGTTCCCGCCATCCGGCGATCCCGGACTGGAACCATCTCTTCCCGGTCCGGTTTGGTCCCCTGGCGGGGATCGAATTGCTGTAATCTATCGAGGAGATCTATGGATTGTTGATATCGACACCGGAATTGGCCAGCAGCTGACCGCTGATGGCCAAACGCAGATCATGGATTGGGCACCCTAGTGGCTCATAATTCTGAACCGAGACAAATGTCTACGCTAAATCATGAAAGGAGGCGGCTTTGAGAATTCTAATTACCGGAGGTGCAGGCTTCGTCGGATCTCACCTCTGCGACCGTTTGTTGAAGGAGAGTCATGAAGTTGTCGTTGTTGACAACCTCGTTACAGGGGACATCGACAATATCAGCCATCTCGCTGGGCGAGAGGATTTCTCATTTGTCAAATACGATGTATCTAACTTCATCTTCGTTCCAGGAAAAGTCGATGCC
>JAUWFP010000267.1 GCA_030606845.1 Anaerolineales bacterium
TCATCGATCAACCCCATGATTGACAGTGCCGTCACGGTTTTGCCGCAGCCCGATTCGCCGACCAAACCTAAGACCTTCCCCCTGAAGATCTCCAGATCTACTTGATCGACGGCACGTACGACATTGCCATCGACGAAGAAGTGGGTTTTCAAACCTTCCACCTTTAGAAGAGGCTGCTCTGTTTTGGGATTTTGGTTTTGAGACATTAGATGATTTCGCTGCTCATTGAATTAATTGGAGATCGCCTCAGAATACCATCTTGTCCACACTAGGGGTCTTCACTCTAGTCTAATAATTAATCTCGCGGCCGATGATCATGAGCGCGAGCGAGACAGCCCTTCCGGATTGCTCCAGTTTCTCCGCGGAGATGGTGTCGATCGTATCCGTCTCCATCCGCGAGGTCGCCTCCCAACCTTCCCAGGTTACACCGATGCGCGGCGCCTCCTCGCCTGAATCGCGGGCGCTCCCGGTCTCAAAGACCACGCTCATGTCCACATTCTCTCCACCGCGGGTTGTACTCACCCCCGCGTGACGCGCGGCATCTTCGAAGAGATTGGCGAGACGTAAACTGCCGCCGGTCAAGAGTTCCAAGCCCTCACCGCTTCCCGAGCCGAGTGCGCGCAGCTCGATGATGGCTTCGATATCGAAAGCGGATGAAAAACCATGCTTGGCTTGCAACAGTTTGAATACTTCTGGCGGCAAGACGGATTCGCCCCATTCTAATCCCTCGCCGCTATAAGCCACAAAGAGAAAAGTCCGGTACGGTTGATAGCCCGACGTTTGCATGATTCGGATCGCTTCTAGCATCAGGGCGACCCCACTGGCGTTGTCGTTTGTGCCCGGGAAAATCTCGCCATTTGGACCAAGCGGTGAGCTGTCGTACTGCGCCATTACGACGATCAATTGGTCATCCATCTGATGCCCTGGCATTCCCGCCGTTCCCGGCATATGTCCGATGACATTCCAGGCAGATTCATTTTCAATGACCGTTCCTTCAACACTCATCTCGACCACAGTTCCAGTTGTAAAAGATACAAGCTCTTCAGTCGGGGTGCTCTCCGCGATCTTGCGCAACCCATCCAGATCATGCCCGGAATTTCGCAGGATTTCAGCGGCCACTTCCTTTGTGATCCATAACATTGGTGAATCTTGGCCCATCTGGCGATTGGTGCCAAATGCTGAGTCTGTGGGATCACGTGGCGAGAGTGTATATCTTCGCTCGATATCCAAAGGATCATCGGCGATAACCAGTACCCCTTCATGCGGTATCCGCGTCATATATAAAGCTTCTAAAGCTGTGGACACCATGACAATTTCACCGGAGAAATCATAGTCCTGTAAGGAGATATACCTCCCGTAGAAGTTTGTCCTCATCTGTTCACCAATGGCGACAAACCGCACAGGGGCTTTGGCCTCACCCATGATTCTCGTGTACCCGGGAAACTCTGAAAATTCCTCCCGATAGGCTAATGGAATCCCCTCAATAAAGAGCATTGGAATGGAGTCAAGTTTTTCGTAATCGCGGATGCGCGTTTGGAAGTAGGTGAACTCCTCCCCGGCAGCCTGCAAGCCCAGCTCTTCAAACTGATAGGCGATCCACTCTGAAGCTGCAGCCATGCCATCCGACCCCAGGGCGCGCCCCTCAAAAGCCGCTGAAGACAATTCCTGGGTATAACCTAGCGCTCTCTGGCCATCAAATGTCTCGGCATTCACGCTGTAACTTCGCATTGCGCCGGTACTACCATGCATCCAGGTCAGCAAAAGAAGTGCGAGAGCGGTAAATCCTACCGTGTAACGATTGACAAGGCGGGTGATCCTCACCCCGACATCCTCGATCAACTGCCGGACCCCCTCACCGAAAAGGTTGAACGCTAAAATGGCGACGAAGAACGCTAATGCCGGGTACAGAGCCGTCCAGGGGTAAGAGAAGGCATATTGACGCACATTGCTCAGTAACGCTCCCTATTCTGGAACATCCGAGTAATGGTAAGGTGCAGCGCCAATCGATAATTCCGCGAAAGCTCCTCCGCCGATGAAGATACCCACAAAACCTAATTCGCCTAGCAGCATGAGCACTGCGCCCATCTCCAGGGCGGATATCAAGATCAACGTAGGAATCAGATTCGGCAGTATATGTTTCGTAAGAATTCGTGGCGTTCGCTGACCGACTGAAACCGCCGCCTCGATAAAAGTCTTCGGGCGCATGGCCATCACTGCGCTGCGGACGAATTGCATAACCTCTCCCCAACCCACGAATGCCAGCGCGATGATAAATGGAGTGAGACCCTTGCGGATTCCGATGGCCAGAATCAACGTCATTGCCAGAAGGAGCGAGGGGAAGGCGGATATGGTCTCTCCCAGCCCGAGAATTCCGCGATCGATCCATTTATCAACATTCCACCCCGCGATTGCCCCAAGTAAAAACCCCACACCAAGTCGGACAACGACAACGATAATCACCAGTCGCAGAGTTTGCCAGGCGCCCGTCAATACCAGGCTCATCATGTCTCGTCCCAAGACATCCGTACCCCAGGGATACTCAACACCAGGCTCATAGGGTGGAACGAAGAGCTCCCCATCGACGATGGTCAAGCCTGATGTCGTATAAGGGTTATGCGGTGACAACTGGTACCCGAAGAAGAAGACGACCCCCAGACCTATGATTAAGATTATCGACACGATAAGCGGGATGTTGCCAAGCAATATTCGCGACCAGGCGCGGACTCCCCTCTCTCCACCACCCACCTCAATCTCCTCGATATCATCCGTTGCCTCGATTAAGGGGCTTGGCATTGACTCGCCGTCATCTGATCTCAGCCACCTGGGGGGTTTAATCCCCCGGAGCAAATCCTTGGCTTCTTCGAGAAAGTCACCCATTCTCTCGATGACCGTCCTGGACTCCGATCGCTCGATGCGATCGCTCACCTGGCGCAAGCGAGGGTCAATTAACCGATAGGAGAGATCGAGTAGAAAATTTACAACAATGAAGAGCAGGCCCAGGCTGAGGAGCAGTACGACAGTCAGTTCATAATCCTGTCGCGCAATCGAGCGCAGTAGGTTGTAACCTAAACCAGGCCAACCGAAGTACAACTCGACCACCGGCAGGCTGATCAGAGAGTAGCGCAGTGATAGGCCGATCGTGGTAACGATCGGGATCGCGGCATTCCTCAGCACATGACGCCACAGAATAAATCCCTTCGGCAAGCCTTTACTATGAGCAGTGCGCACATAATCCTCAGCTAGAACTTCTCGAAGAGATGCAAAGGTTACCCGTGTGATTTGGGCAATGGGACGAGCAGCCAGGACCAGGGCCGGTAAAATGATATGGGTATCCCAACCGAACCCTCCGACGGGTAAGAAAGTACTACCTATAGACTGCGACACACGGATTGCCAGCCTCTGCAGGAGAAATGCGGCGAAGAAGCTCGGTACAGAAACTCCTGCGATCGTTATCAGGAGCATAAACAAAGACCAACCTGAACGTCGAACGCGCGCAGCCAAGATTCCCAGCGGCACACTTATCGCCACCGAGATAAGCAAGGAAGCACCAAGGAGGCCCATACTTTTAGTAAACGAACTTTTCAAGACATCGATGACGGGCACGGGGTTTAGCGTACTCGTGGCGGAGGTCGACAAACCCAAATCACCTGTGATGACCCGTCCGAGGGAAGAGAATGCATCTGGAACGGCACGCGCAAGCGCTTCCTCAAAT
>JAUWFP010000156.1 GCA_030606845.1 Anaerolineales bacterium
GGAAATCTGTGGCCCGCAGGCGTCCATCCTCCCACACGTTCATTGCCCCTTCGAAATTAGGGCCAACCCAGGTCAGGTTGGATGAGAAATCGTCCCAATAGTGCGGTGCAGCGAGGTTGATCCCGTAACGAGGATCATCAGGCGAAAGAGGTGGCGGGGTTGGCGTGATCGTCAGTTCGGGCGTCGGTGTTATGGTGATTATCGCAGTAGGTGTGGTGATATTCGTTGCGCTGGGAGGAGCCGTCACCGATGGAAGTGCGTTAACCAGAGCGGAATCCACGGGCTGGGTGATGTCAACGGGCAGCTCGCGCACAGGGGCCGGCCGAGTGCAAGCCCCGGCCAGCCAGGTTAATACTAAGAAGGTTACCAGCCTCTGTGTGGATCTCACTCGATGAAACGAATGTGCCAGAATGAGAAATCGTCAAACTGCGCGGTGAGATCGAAAGTTGTTTCAGCGCGAACATAGGCTGCAAAGACGCCATAGGACCAGGGGTAACTTGAGTCGAAATACTCACCAACATGGAAGCCGTTGATGAACATTTGGAACTTGCCTTGATACGCCCAGATCCCCATACGATTGGTGGCAACTGGACCTTGGTGAATGGTGTCTGATGCTGTCCAATCGATTAATGTCACCGTCGGTTTCCCGCTTGGATGGAAACGAAGGAAGCGCCAGGCGCCATTGCATGCAACTTCGAGTGCGTAGCCGCTTGGGGATTGCTCGGGATCAATGCGAACGACAAATCCGACTGTGTCTCTACCGATGCAGTCCCCATTCGTGGCACTGATCTCCGCATAAAGGTTCCCCGATTGCTGTGCGCTAAATGACCAATACACATCCGTATTAACGGGGTCGTAATCTTTGGCTTGTAGCTTGCCCCCCTGAATGGAGTAAGCCGCGAACCCTTCGCTGTCGTAATCAAACCAGCTGTCAGGGTTGTCGAAGTAATCGAAGTGAAACGGATTGAGCAAGTCCAGGATAGCGCGTGGGTCATCCTCGCCACTAAGGGTGAAGGGTGTCGGTGTAGGTGCGAGTGTTAACCGGCGGGGAGTCGGTGTGGCGTCTGCATCCACAACGGACTCGCTCGTTGGTTCGACTGCAACCGCTGGCGGCTCAGTCGGCAGCACCGCCGCGGGTTGCTCCTCGACAGGATCTACCGGAGCTACATCAGGGGGCGGGGCTTCTTGCCCGCGGCGAACAAGTGCAGAGACGCCGAGATATGCGAGCGTAATCACCAGTAGTGTGGATACAACGATCAAGATAATGCGTTCGGCACTGAGAGAATTTCCTTTTTCCTCACTCATCTTAATCCCTCCTTCAAGGGGTGAGCATGACCTTACCAGACTCGCCGGAAGTCATGGTCTCAAAGGCTTTATCGAATTCTTCCATTTTATAGTGATGAGTAACGAGCGGTGCGAGATCAACAGCACCGGAGCGGATAAGACCACGAGCTTGATACCACGTTTGCCAGAGCTTGCGCCCGCTGATGCCCAAGACGCGCGCCGCCTTGAAAACGATGTGATTATCCCAATCGAATTCAAATGGCCCGGGTGCGACACCGAGGAGCGCTGCTTCACCACCGGGTTTCAGCAGTGTGAAACCCTGGTCGATTGCCGATGGTGAACCGGACATCTCCAGGAGCACATCAACCCCCTCACCGTCGGTTGCGTCACGAATAATCTCGATCACGGGGTCATCAATGGCATGCAGCGCCAGGTCCGCTCCCATCCGGCGCGCAAAGTCAATACGGTAGGCGCTGATGTCGGTGGCATAAATGGATCGAGCGCCGATGGCGCGGGCGACGGCGATGGTCATCAATCCAACGGGACCACATCCTGTGACGAGGACTTTCTTGGCCCTTAAGTCGGCGGCGAAGGCAGTATGAACTGCGTTGCCGAAGTTCTCCTGCAATACGGCGATTTCAACTGGTAAATCTTCAGGATTTGGCCAAGCGTTCTGAGCGTGAATGGCGATGTACTTGGCGAAACCGCCATCGCGGTCGACGCCGATAAGTTGTGTGTTCTCGCAAATGTGGCCAAGGCCCGTGCGGCAGAAGGCACATTGATTACAGATAACATGTGATTCTAAGGAGACAAAATCTCCTATCTCCGGTGTCTCAACCATGGATCCGCGCTCAACGACATCTCCACAAACCTCATGGCCGACGATCACCGGCGGGTGCATGCGACCTGCTGCCCAAGAATCCCAGTTGTAGATATGTAAATCAGTACCACAAATGGAAGCGGCGCGAACCTTGACGAGTACTTCGTCGCGTTTAATGGTGGGAATGGGAACTTGCTGGACTTCAAGACCAGGACTGGCGTGGGCTTTAACCACCGCCTGCATCGTTTCTGCCATGATGCGGAGTGCCTCCGTATGATTGGGATTTTTCGGAGTATAGCATTAAGACCGCAAACATAATCTTGGGCGAGTTATAATGCTTTGACTATGGTTCTCGAGTACCAAGATGCAGGAGTTGATGATGGAATACCGCAGAATGGGACGTTCCGGTTTGAAGCTGAGCGCGATCTCTTTGGGATCTTGGATTACCTTTGGCGATCAGATTGATGAAAGCAATGCTGCAAAACTCATACAACAGGCATACGAAGCAGGCATCAATTACTTTGACAACGCCGATGTTTATGCAAATGGAGATTCCGAACGAGTAATGGGAGAGGCGATTAAGGATTTCTCGCGAGAGAGCCTTGTGGTCTCAAGCAAAGTTTACTGGCCCACGATGCCGGGACCCAACGGTCGCGGTCTCTCCAGAAAGCACATTATGGAATCCTGTCACGCATCGTTGAAACGTATGAACCTGGATTATCTGGATTTGTATTTTTGCCATCGCTACGATCGCGAGACACCGCTGGACGAGGTGGTACGAGCAATGGATGACCTTGTCCGTCAGGGTAAGGTGTTGTATTGGGGCACATCTGAATGGCGCGCGGCGCAGATTGCCCGTTCCTACGCGGTTGCTCGTGAGTGGAATGCTTATCCGCCAGTTGTCGAGCAGCCGCAATACAATATGTTCGTCCGTCGTAGGGTAGAGGATGAACTCGTCTCGGCGGCGAGAGATTTGGGGTTCGGCATGGTGACGTGGAGCCCTCTTAAATACGGTCTCTTGAGCGGAAAATACAACAACGGTTTCCCTAAAGAGAAGACCCGTCTTACGCGAGCGCCTGAATGGGGTGAGAAAGTCATAACGGAAGAACGCGTTGAATCGGTGCGGCGGTTGACTTCTCTTGCAGATGAAATTGGAGCAACGACTGCTCAATTGGCGATCGCCTGGCTCCTCCGCATTCCTGAGGTGAGCAGCGTGATCACAGGAGCGACGCGGCTTGAGCATTTAGATGACAACCTGAAAGCGCTGGAGTTCGTGGAAATGCTTACGCCGGATATCTTAGATAAGATAGAAGAGATATTGGACAACTCTCCCGTTGAAGCTGAAGAATTCTAACGGCTATGCCCCGCAAATAACCAAGGGAATTTGAGCAGCCCAACTTCATTCTGTTAATAGCGCGTAGGGGCCGACCTGTGTGTCGGCCCGCCGCCATTAAGCAATTAGTTATACACCAACCTCCCGCAGGTTTTAAACCTGCGGGAGGTTAACTCGTAGACATCAATGCCCAGGCTGCGTCTGCGACCGGAAGCAGAGCTTCCGCACTCCACATAATGGAGAGGAGATTGGGGCAAACCCGGGATCGTTCAACCGATAGATATTGAGGTCTCGATCACTTTGGCGGTTGAGTCTCCAGCGCCAAACCGTCTGGATCGTTGTAGTCTATCTTTGCCGCGAAAGAGCGGCCAATATCCTCTAAAAGGTTGGCGGCCCATACGGAATCTAAATTGATCTCGGTGACGTCGACTCCTTCGGGAACAGCGACACCGAGCTCGCGCATAACGCTGGCTGTCAAGTCGAGTTGGTACCGACGCAGATCGATTCTCGCGGTCTGTTCATATTCCTGCTGTGTCACATAAGTCTGCCATTGGCCAGCGTCTTCCATCGTTTCCTCAAGAACCCAGATACCCCACTTCAAGATGCTGGCAGATCGGGCATCGATTGGGTGTGGACGCCTTCCGGTGCCGAAAGAAAGCAGGAGCGTGTCTCCCGGAGGATATAAGCCGACGCTGTAGTGCATCGCTTCGACGGCAGCGTGGTAGACCGGATTGCCGGATACACCAACTCCACCATCGACCCAGGTATGCTCCTCGCCGAGAACATCAGCAGAGTGCGCGGGGAAATAAGTCGGAGCGGCGATGCTGGCCAGGACGGCATCTTTTAAGGTTATCGTTCCCCAAAGGCTGGCATTCCCGGGCCCATCCTTTACGAAGAAATCGGTCTGGCTGGTTTCCAGGTTCTTTGCGGTGACCAATATATCGATCCCTAGCGAGTTCAGCGGTCGATCAGCGCCGATCTCGTCAAGAGTTTTAGCAATGTAGGCGTTGCAATAGCGGTGGTTGCCGAGGTTGAAGAGGATTTGATGCAGGGGAAGGCGCCGAAACGCGTGCTTAGCCAACTCGCGGTAGAGCGCCAGGAGTCCGCGGGCGCTGATGCCCAGGGCAATGCCAGCAGCGATAACGGCTCCAGTAGAAGTTCCGGCAACCATGTCAAAGATCTCTCGGCACGGCTTCCTGTGGATTTTCTCGAGTTCCACCAAACATGCCAAAGGAATGATGCCGCGGATACCACCGCCGTCAATGGAGAGGATTTTCCTCATGTTAAATCACCCTTATCTTGCTAGCGCCAGACTTGCAGAGCTAGTGGGAGTCCGTGCTCATGAATAGACTCACGCTTTGGCCTCCATTATGTAATGTGCATGATTCCGGCCATCTCCTGTGTGAGCCCTCAGGGGAAGGCGCGGCGCCCCTGCAGGCACAGGTCTTGCAGGGATTATCGCCACGCATTCATTTACGGGTAAAATTCGCATATGGCCAAGGTAACGGATGTCAGGCGGTTTCGACGCCGCCGGGAGTTCCAATCTAGAGGAGAGAGGCTTCTTGGGCGGGTTGGTTTTGTGTTTGCCCTTCTTTTGGTTGTGGGAATTGGAACGGCGGCTCTCCTGATGGCTTTGTCTTATGCCGACCTAACATCGAACCTTCCCCCGGTGGAAGATCTAGAACAGATCTTCGGAGCCGCAGGGCGAGAGTCTTTCCGTCCAGTCAAATTCTATGATCGAACCGGTGACAAACTCCTTTTGGATGTGCTTCACCCTCAGGCACAGAGCCGACGCTGGTTGTACCTGGACCCGGACGGACCGATCGATCTGCCCGAGCATGTGCTTGAGGCTACGATCGCGATCCAAGACGAAACCTTCTGGTCAAACCCTGGATATTACCCACAAGAGGTGGCTCAAGCGCTGCTGAGCTATCTCGATCTTCGGGGACCTCAAGAGATTAGCCCCTCCATAAGCCAACAGCTGGTACAGGCGCAATTGCTTCCGCTCGCAGGCGCAGTGCGTTCTCCCGAGAAACAATCCTTGCAAAGAATGATCCTGGCAGCCGAGGTCACTCAGGAGTACCCCAAGGAAAAAATTCTCGAGTGGTATATCAACAGCGCCGACTATGGGAACCATGCCTATGGAATTGACGCTGCGGCGCTGGTGTATTTCGCCAAACATGCCTCAGACCTCACCCTCACCGAAAGTGCGATGTTGGCGTCCATCCCTC
>JAUWFP010000084.1 GCA_030606845.1 Anaerolineales bacterium
TTTACTGAATGCCGGGTGCTGGCGGTCAGCGGCGTGCGGAGCCATGGCGAGTTCGATATAGCTTGTGACCTCGATTTGGTGCGTGCGGGCGGTGCGGTTGATAAGCGTAACTCGGCGGATCTCAACATCGTCCTCCGGAGAGACCACGATCTCCGTCTCGGTCTCGATCCCATTATCCGAACGTTGGAATACCGCCCGGTCGACAGAGAAACGCACTTTATACGATTCGGAATCTTCATCCACCGGATGATAGGTGTTGGACCAAACTTTGTTGCTATCCAAGTCCTTAAAGTAGCAATACGTACCCCAAGAATCACGCGTCGTATCCGCCCGCCATCTCGTCAGGTCGGAATCGCCCCATCGGCTGTACCCGCCGCCAGCATTCGTCACCATCAAGGAATACCTACCGTTGGAGAGCAACTCCACTTTCGGCATCGCCGTGTGGGGTGTATTGAATTTGCTGACGGAAGGTGCGACCTCGGAAACGGATACCCGCGAAGGAGGTCCTTCACGTGTAGAAATGTGATGCACCGGCGGCGAAACAGGGATGCGCTCATACAGCAAGGGCTCCGCCGCTCGAACGCGTGGATCAGCATGGAACCAGCGTTGAATCGATCCTTCGTGGAGCAAGTTGGAAAGCGCAAGAAAACTCATTCCCTGGTGATGGGCCATATATGCCCTGATGATTACCCCGCGCTCACCTTCGCGTACACGTTGGCGGCTGAAGTCTATGGATTCGTAGTAGCCATAGTCAGCCATCAGACCGTCATCGGCAAGTCTGCGCAGGTTGGAAACGGCTTCTTCAGGCGAGACACTCACCGCCAACAGCGTGGCATAGGGGGCAATAACGAGATCCTCCGCCAGCCCGCGCTTCAACCCCAACCCGGGGACGCCGAAAGCCCGATATTGATACGTCTTATTCAGGTCCAGATCTCCATAAGCCGATTCCGAGATTCCCCACGGCACCTTTCGCTTCCTGCCGTAATCGATCTGCACCTTCACGGCTTCCTTCGCCGCCGCGTCGAGTAAAGAATTGGAGAAAGTGCGTTGGAAGAGCAGCGGCATAAGATATTCAAACATCGTACCCGTCCAACTCAAGAGCGTCATCTTGCCGCTGATCGTGCCATAAGGGCGGTGCATTGAGAGCCAGTGCTCATTGGGGACATCACCGCGGGCGATGGCGACGAAACTGCCCAGGCGGGCTTCGCTCGCTAAGAGATCGTAGAAGGAACTATCCAGCCTACCCTTGGAGATGTTATAGCCGATGGAGAAAAGTCTGCGCTCCGGATCGTAAAGAAAACGCATGTTGATCTCGCGAGATAGCTTGCGGGTCTGCTCACTGATCGCCTCCGCCTGTGTACACAATTCGCCCGCAAACCGCTTCGCATCCGAGTACGACTCGTCCAGCCGTTGGAGCCATCCTTCAACATCCTGCGGCTCTTCTTCCCGAGCTCTGTTAAGTAAGGCGATGGCTCGCTCAGCGTCAGCATCGCCGGAGGCGAGAACCCTGAGAGAGGGGGCTTCTTGCAGGGCGGAGTAAATCTCCTTCTTGACATTGTCCCCCAGCGACTCAACCCACCCCTGCTGCTCATCGAGGATCTCCACCCAGCGCAGGTATCGCTCTATCAGATCTAGAACCGCCGAACACATCCTCTCGATCTGCCGCGCCCAATAGGCTGCGCCGGTCTCAAACCCGGCATGTTCGCGCAGGTGATCGGCAAGTTTCAGCGCGTCGGAATGCACGTCGCGCAACAAATGTATACGATCCACCAAACGGGCGGGGTCTCTTTGCAGCAGAGCCATCATCCGCTTTAGCTCTGGATACTTGCTACCAGGCTGCTCTGCCTTCAGCTCACTCTCCAGGACCTCGACCGTATCCAGAATACCTTCGGTAAATCCGGCGTGCAGAAGCGGACGATCCAGCATCTCCCAGATCCCTTGATCTAGGGTCCACAGACAACTCAGGAGATTTCCACTGTCAACTGCGGACACGTATCTGGGTTCCAGCGGAGCGAGGGTCTTTAGATCGTACCAATTCAGGAGATGGCCCTCGTACCTCTCAAGTTTGCCCAGCGTGGTAAGTGTATTGCCAAGGCGATCGATTACCTGGTCGGGCGTGAGATATCCGAACTCATGCGCGCTCACTGCGCTTAACAACCACAGTCCGATGTTGGTCGGGCTGGTCCGCATCGCCAGCTGGTCTTGATGCGAGACCTGATAATTATCAGGCGGCAGCCAGGATGTGTCCTCACCCACGAAATCCTCGAAATAGCGCCACGTACGGCGCGCTATGCGGCGCAGCAACCGCAAATCTCTCTCGGGCAATTCCTGTTTCTGCGAGCGGGGAACAGGCTTAATATTCATACCCCAGCCGATGATCGGCGTGAGGAACCACAGCAGAAGAAATGGGCTGGCTACGAGGAGACTGTCGGGCGAGAGCTTGAAGAGCGATAACCCCACCACCAATGCGAAAAGGCTGATTGAACTCATATGGATCAGGAATAGAGGCAGCAGGCTGCTGGACCGCCATTGAGTCATCTGCGCCGTTGTCCACTGCAGCAAACCTCGATGCGTGACGAATCGGCGATACATGACGCGGATAACCGCGTCCAATGTTAGCCCAGCCTGGTGAGGAAGGAGTGCGGCATCCACAATGGAGCGACGGATATCATGTGCTATTTGCCGTAGTGAGAACGAACGTAAACCCCAGCGACTAGTCGCCCAGGTCAGCGGCTGCGCCAACGGTTGGAATAAAAGCCCCACACCCACCAAGATCGTCGAGACGCTGCCCATCGTGGGTGAGATTAACCAAGATAGGACCAGGAGCGCAACGCTGAATACAGGGACCATGCTGCGCCGTAGGTTGTCGAAGATTTTCCATCGGTTTAGAGAGGAAAGCGGGTTGGGAACCCGGCCGCCATCGGCCGAGGGCACGCGCGGCAGTATCCAATCGGCGATTTGCCAATCACCTCGAATCCAGCGGTGCTGCCGGCGCGTGAAGGTCAAGTAATCCGGTGGGAATTCATCAAATAATTCGATATCACTTGCCAGCCCCACACGAACATGAGCGCCCTCGATCAGATCGTGGCTGAGGAGCCATTGCTCAGGAAAACGGCCGCGCAGTAGCTTATCGAAGACACGCGGATCGTAGATCCCCTTCCCGTGGTAGGAGCCCTCGCTGGCCAGGTCCATATAGGCATCCGATACTGCCCTGGTGTACGGGTCGATGCCAACGGGGTCGGTGAAAAGACGGCTGAAGGGCGTCTGGGTCGCGCTGGGCAGCGATGTACTCACTCTGGGCTGAATGATTGTGTAGGTCCCGTCTGTGACCTCACCCTGCGTGGTCAGAACCGCGGTGTTGAGTGGATGTGCCAGTGTCTCAATCATCCTGCGTGCGGCGTCGCGCGGCAGCTGTGTGTCGCTGTCCAAGGTGATCACAAAGCGCACATCCGCAATTCGGCGCGGGTCGCCCACTTGCACGATTTCAACATGCCCGGTGTCTACACCACCTGCAATCAGACTATTCAAGTCCTCAAGCTTGCCGCGCTTCCGCTCCCACCCAATGTATTTTTGCTCAGATTCCGTCCAGGTCCGTTGGCGATGAAAAAGGTAGAAGCGGTCCGAGCCGTATTGTCGATTGAGATCCTTAATGCCATCGACCGCCTTCTGGAGCAGAGCTTCATCACCTTCTTGATGGTGCTCAAGCGCATCGCTGTAATCCGTGAAAAGGCCGAAGATGAGATTGGCCTCCGGATTCGCCAGGTAGCGGATTTCAAGCTTCTCCAAATCCTCCTGAATCGTCTCCTCATCGAGCAGCAGGACCGGGATGACGACCAGCGTTCTGAACGCCTCAGGGATGCCTCTGTGTCGGAAGTCCATCTTCGGAAGCGTATGTGGCGGCAGGAGACGCGTGAGGAGGTAATTCACGATCTGAACTGCGAGCTGGCTCGATGGACCCAGCAGTAAGACCCCCAGGGAGACCTGGAGGGGAAGCATCATCCCTCGAGCCCCAATCATGAGGCCGAGTGCCGTAAAAAGCCCGCTGACCAACCCGATCGAGGTGAGGTAGATCCCCGTGGGATGGCGGCGAACCCACTGAAGGAACCGGAAACGAAGCGGTTCGCTGCATTCGACGCGCTTGACGAATTCACCTCGCTTGGCGCCAATAAGATATAGGCCTATATGGCTTTCGCGCGAACGCCCCCGCGGCCGAGAAGTATGTGCCGCCGCGAGGTCAACTGCAGCCTGCGCGACAGCCTCCTCCGACGCCTCGCCCCTACGAGCGATTTCTTCCACCGCCTGCCGGTACCTGTTGCGCGTATCAAAATCCATATCGAGGTACACGCGTGCCGGATCGCGCTGCAATATCTTATCCACCGCACTATGACGTTCGAAGACTTCACGCCAATCGAGCAAGGATAATTGCCGCAGACTCGTAATCGCATTGCCGATCGACACCTGCTCCGCCGCCTGGCGCCCCTGCTCGCGCAGATTGATCTCGCCAACCGGACCCCGTAGCGTTCGTTCCAGCCAACTCTGCATCGGCACCAAGGCGGCATCTTCATCATAGAGATGCCCCGTGATTTGTGAGCCAAAATAAGCGCTTGGATTCGGTTGAGCCTCGGTGAGCTCAGCTAACACAGCAAATATCTGATCTGGATCCCGCCTGGCTGTCGCAAGCAATCGATTCGCCCAGAAATCGGCCTGCTCTCGCTCTCGCAGCTCTACCATCATCCGTTTGGCCATCTGCTCAATCGATTCGACCAACGTGATGCGGAGCATCATCGGAACCGCCCATAATTCACCGATTGTGAGCTTTGAAACCGATTGATATGCAGAAAGGAACTCATCGATGTTCTGGTGGTCCAGCCGGGCATCGGTGTGCATCACAAGTTCTTTCGCCAGGCTGTATACGCGCGGGCGGCCTTTATTTTGTTCGCTCACCAATACGGGAAGCTCGAAAAAGAACTTCTTCGGTAAATTAATCTGAACGTCGCGAATGTGGCTCTGGATCAGATATTCATTGTCCAGAATCCACTCAGCGGATGGCGAGATGGGCTGTTCGAGCCTCTCTGCTTCGGCTAAATCTCGGCGAACCGATCGTATAACCTGTCGAGCTTCCTTCATGCGGCGCAGACACGAGATATCGCTTCGACCACCTAGGGCGACGCTATGTTCTTGTGCCAGCTGGACTGCGTGATGTTGAATCTGCGGCGCAGGAAGCGGGATCAGCTCAAACCGATCGTCTGCAGACGGATATTTCCGTTCAGGATGGAGGGCGAAGATGGTCGGTTGGACCTCTCCATATTCACGCAGAACGGGGATCGCCCACCTGAGTGATTCGATATCCTGCTGCAACAGAATGAGGAATTCATCTTCCAGGATCCAGCGCGCGTAACGAGCGGTCAGATCGCGCTTAATCCCCAAATCCAATATGCGTACGAAAAAGAGCCCCAGGACCACGCCGATCGTAAATCCCAGCAATGCAGGGATCGCGCTGCCCCAGAGCTGACCAACACCAAGTTGAAGCCCCCCTGAGTGCCAGGCGAGCAGGAAGGTCGGCAAGCCAATCAGCAACCCACCAAGAATTCCGCCGATCCATCCAAAGAAGCCCGTCGCCTTGTTGATCGATACGCCGCCGTCAGCGGATTTTTTTATCAGCGCTACACGACGGACTCCACGCTTCTTTAGAGCCCGATAAGCCAGGGAGGCCGCTTCATCTTCCGTATAGAACGCCAGGATGAGACCTGGTTCCCGCATACTTCCTTCACCCTTCCCTTTATTGTTGCGAAGTTCCCGCTCTCAGCACTTAACAGGCATTAATCGCATGCAAACCGATCAGCGATTGACGCTTGGAACGCGCGGCGATGACCCGTCGCGCAATTGGTTGATATACCTCGTGTTTTAAGCTGCGCATTACCGAGCTGAAGACCAGGATAATGTATCTTATCACTAACCCTCGAGCTGATCACAGCAATTTTTCTGAAGCCAACTCAAGCATCAAGAGCCAGGATTCCACGTCAGATGGATAGTTCTCGTCTTCTCACTTATTCAGACGATCTGAGCAACCTGAATCACACTCGTGAGCGCTGCGGTACAGCATGCCGTGCACAAAACAACACAAGCTGATAACCATGAGTCAAAGAAGGCATATCCTCTTTGATTGCCGCAATTTGCAGATACAATGGGGCTTGTTCTCATTTACGTGAGGGGATAGGGCGAACCCTTGACCCGGTCAGAAATCACGGTTTCTACAAATAAAAAGAGCCACATCCGAGGTACCGTTACACGCCGATGATCATACCAACCAAACTTTTACTTGAAGATCAACGCCTGATCGATGCACCCTATAGAGTCGATTCGCTCGATGACCTTAATCGGATTGAGCCTGCCGGAATCTACACCGTCTCGCGAACATATCACGCAACGAAGGCCGTGATGTTGGATGCGCACTTAGATCGACTCGAAGAATCCGCAGCGTTGGAATCAATACCATTGCAGTTGGATCGCGTTCGTCTGCGCGAAGCGCTGCGAGAAACCCTGGAAGCCGGCGGTTATGAAAATGCACGCTTCCGCATAACCATCTCCCGTGATAGCCGGAATCAAATTCTTCTCGCAGCTGAAGCGCTTAAAGAAGTCCCTGTCGAGATATTAACGAATGGAGCTGAAGTCGCTGCGCATTGCATCACCCGCCCAAACCCACGCGCCAAATCAAACGCCTGGATTGGATTACGAGCGGAGGCGAGCAAGGCGTTTGCAGAACATATTTACGAGGGGATCGTTTGCAATTCGAGGGGCGAGCTTCTCGAAGGTTTTAGCAGCAACTTCTACGTTGTAAAAAACGAAAAACTGTGGACAGCGGGTGATCATGTGCTCCTCGGGATTACACGTAAAATTATCCTCGATGTCACGCAAGACCTGCTACCTTTACATCTTCACCCTGCCACGATCGAAGATCTCCCATCGCTGCAGGAGGCATTCTTATCCAGCAGCAGCAGAGGCGTGGTCCCTATCGTGAAAGTCGATAATCATGTTATCGGGGAGGGAAGGCCAGGGCCATACACACTGGAAATAACCCGGAGGTACAACTCCTGGGTTGAAGAGAACATCGAACCGATCTGAGCTGGCGGAGCAACAACTCGATTCCGCATCTAGATCACCTTGTTCTGAGATTTTCAGCGCATTTGTCAGTATGAGCGTTAGCACTTGTCGCTAGTTAAAACAAAAAACCCCTTCCCCCTAACCGATTTGAATCGGCTATGTCTAAGAGAGGGGGTTTTTTCTTGAACAATTAACTGGGGGTTGGTTCCATGGCCATTTCAAGCACTTCGTCGACAAGCTCACGAAGATGCGGCTCCGGCACCGCGCCGACGTGCTCGCGGATGAGCTCGCCACCCGAGAATACCAGCAGCGTCGGTATGCCCTGAACTCCATAATGCATCGCTTGATCGGCGTTTTCATCGGTATTGACTTTGACGACAAGGACCCTGCCTGCATAATCCTCGGCGATATTATCCAAGAGTGGAGCGATCATGCGGCATGGTCCGCACCAAGGCGCCCAGAAATCCACCAAAACCGGCAGATCCGCATTTAGAACTTTCTCCTCGAACTCGGCATCGGTGATGTGAATTGGTTTCGTTTCCATCAGATGAACTCCTTTAATTTTGGTAACTTAGCTCCTGAATGCCTGTTCAAAGAACTAAGGATTTCTTTTTTGACGATAAGATCCTTTCGACCATCGTCCATTAGATATGGAAACACATCGAAATCTTACTTGAGCGCATCCGACTGAAATTGCGCGGTTATCAGTGCAGGAAAACCCGTAGAAATAAACGGTTCTTATCCAAATTGAGTGGGTAAACAGGCAGGTTATCGCTTCCTTGTTCCACCCAGAGCTGAACCTCTGGGCTCAGTAGTGTTTAACCCTCCACACGTTCTCTTCCCCCCCCTCATAATCTGTGCTTCTATGGTCCACTTAACCCAAAGCCCCGGGTTTTGCCCGGGGCTTTGATAGGAGGAGAAGAGGGAGAATGTTTTCGCCGCTTTTGAACCTTTGACGGTGTGATTGGCGGAATTCTTACCTTTTTCCCTCTCGCTTAGCTACTGGCTTGGTAGAAGAAACCGACCAGT
>JAUWFP010000168.1 GCA_030606845.1 Anaerolineales bacterium
TCTGGTCATCGGGCGAGGCGGGCGCTGGATCCCGCCCGAAAAAGCTGCCGAACACATCCTCGGTTACACCGCCGCCAACGACATCACCGCGCGCGACCTGCAGCGCATCGACGTGCAATGGACCCGCGGCAAGGGATTCGATACATTCTGCCCAATCGGACCGTGGATTGAAACCGACCTCGACCCAGCGGATGTACTCCTCACCTGCTATGTATCCGGACAAATGCGTCAAATGGGATCGACACGAGACATGGTCTTCCCTGTTTTCACTCTTGTCACGCTCATCTCATCCGTCATGACATTGAACCCCGGTGACGTAATCCTGACCGGAACACCTGCCGGTGTTGGACCGCTCCATGACGGAGATGAAGTTACGGTCGAAATCGAAGGCATCGGGGAATTGACGAACCCTGTGCGCTTAGATAAAAGACAGGTCGAATGAAAATCAGTTCTGGAGGATTGTTATGGGATTAAAGCCCGATCATTGGATTGCGCGCATGGCGCGAGAAGAACACATGATTGAACCGTTTGAGGAAGGTAAGGCTCGCGAGGGTGTGATCTCCTACGGGGTCTCCTCCTATGGCTACGATATCCGCGTCACCGATGAGTTTAAGATCTTCACGAACATTAACTCTGCGGTTGTGGACCCGAAAAACTTCGATACAGCTTCGATGGTGGACTACCGGGGAGATGTCTGCATAATCCCACCGAACTCCTTTGTGCTGGCACGCACCGTTGAGTACTTCCGCATCCCCCGCGGGGTGCTCACCGTTTGTGTCGGCAAATCGACCTACGCACGCTGCGGGATCATCGTGAACGTCACGCCCTTTGAGCCGGAATGGGAAGGCTACGTTACGCTGGAGATATCCAACACCACTCCACTGCCGGCGAAGATCTACGCCAACGAAGGCATTGCCCAGGTACTTTTCTTTGAAGGCGATGAGGAGTGTGAGATTTCCTACGCGGATAAGAAAGGCAAATACCAGAAGCAGGACAGGATCATGCTGCCGCGGCTGTAGGTAAACTAATCTCTACATATCTAACCGGCGTCTCTATCACGAGACGCCGGTTGCGGTTTCTCCAAATCCTCCCAAAGCTTAATATAATTCCTCGCCCACATTCACCTCGCGGGATAGAATACAAAAGTATATTATTAAGTATCAGGGAGGCTGCTCATGGTAATCGTACACGTCTACGTTCACGTGAAGGCGGAGGATGTCCAATCGTTCCGTGATGCCACAGTAGTGAATGCCGGGAAAAGCACCCAGGAGCCGGGAATCGCACGTTTCGATGTCATCCAACAACAAGACGATCCCGAGCGATTCATCCTGGTCGAGGTCTACCGCACCGAAGCGGACATCGCCAAGCATAAGGAAACACAGCACTATGAAGTCTGGCGCGAAACCGTAGCGGAGATGATGGCAGAGCCGCGCCGGGGTGTGAAGTTCACAAATATCTTCCCCGCAGACGAAGGCTGGAATTGAGCATGCGCTTCGAATTCGCGACGGCAAACCGCGTCATGTTCGGTGTTGGCGCGCTGGCTGAGGTCGGTGAACTTGCAAAGGAGTTCGGGATGCAGGCTCTGGTCGTAACCGGTTCAGACCCCGATCGCGCTGCTCCACTCCTCTCAATCCTTCAAAAGACGGGGCTTAAATCTACCGGATTTTCCGTGCCGGGCGAACCAACTGTCGCCCTTGCTAAAGAGGGCACAAAGATCGCTAGTGAGGCTGCCTGCGATTTGGTCATCAGCTTCGGCGGCGGCAGCGCGATCGATGCAGGCAAGGCCATCGCTGCACTGGCGACAAATGGGGACGACCCGCTCGATTTTCTTGAGGTGATCGGACGCGGTAAACCACTTACAAATCCCCCACTGCCCTTCATCGCCATTCCAACCACCGCCGGCACCGGTTCAGAAGTCACCCGCAACGCCGTCTTAGCCTCAAAAGAACACCGCGTCAAAGTCAGCCTGCGCAGCCGGGAAATGCTTCCGCGCGCCGCCCTGGTGGATCCGGAATTGACATTATCAGTGCCGCCATCGATCACTGCCAGCACAGGCTTGGACGCGCTCACGCAAGTCATCGAGCCCTATCTATCAACCCGACGCAACCCGCTCACGGATGGCTTTTGCCGGGAGGGAATGAGACGCGCAGCGCAATCGCTGCACCGAGCATATAAGAACGGCAAAGACATCGAAGCGCGGACCGACATGTCACTTGTCAGCTTGATGGGTGGGCTGGCATTGGCGAATGCCGGATTGGGCGCAGTGCACGGCTTCGCCGGCCCCTTCGGCGGGATGTTCGACGCAGCACATGGCGCGATCTGCGCCGCTCTTCTGCCACACGTCATGGCCATCAACCTTCAGGCAATTCGAACGCAGAATTTTAGCGCCGACCTGACCGCGCGCTTCGATGAAATTGGACATCTTCTGACTGGGAACCCAACCGCGGTCGGTGAAGATGGAGTCGCATGGCTCATGGACCTTTGTCAGGCAATGGAGGTTCCTTCTCTAGGGAGTTATGGGCTTACGCGTGCGGACTTCCCAGCATTAATCGAGAAATCCACCGTATCCAGCAGTATGAAGGGAAATCCAGTCCTACTCACTGAAGCGGAGATGACAGAGATCCTCGATCGAGCTATGTGAGCCGCGCAGCGACGACGGTATGACAGTATCCAGGACACATGTCATGCTGAACCCATTCGACTTCGCCCCCGACAAAACCGGGGGCTTCGCTCAGGCTAAACTCCGTGAAATAATCTCCTCGTTCCTCGAAATGTCATTGCGAGCGAAGCGAAGCAATCTCCTAGTTACGGGCGCGGGACTTGAGATCTTTCGCCTTCGCTCCGTGCATCCGTATCCTCGCGATGAGATAGCCACGTCGCCCTACCTGACTCTTCACAATGACATAATCGGGAAGGGTTAAATACAAAAACGCCAGCGCGTCCAAACGTACGCACTGGCGTCTATTTTTCGTTTATTTCCCTGTTTAAATTTTAAACTCCACGGACTCATAGAACAGATCGCCGTCGACGAAAATCTGCCCCCCATCACGCATGTCGCAGATCATATCCCAATGGATGCCAGACTTATTCACGCTGCCTGTTTGCGGATAACCGGCACCAAGCGCCATATGAATCGTCCCGCCGGTCTTCTCGTCGAAGAGCATGTTCTTGATGAAGCGGTTGATGCGTTTATTCGTCCCGATCGCAAACTCGCCAACATAGCGGGCGCCATCATCGACTTCGAGCATCTCCCGCAGGAACGCCTCGTTCTTTTCCGCTGTCGCCTCGACGACCTTACCTTTCTCAAGCTTCAGTTCGATGCCCTCCACCTCACGCCCCATGCGGATCGCGGGATACGTGAAACGGATCCACCCCTCGACCGAATCCTCGACGGGGCCAGTGAAAATCTCGCCGCTGGGCATATTGGTTTTTCCATCGGAATTAACAAATTTACGGCCTTTGATGGAAAGTTTCAAATCGACATTTGGGCCCTTAACCACAACCTCATCTTTGCCTGAGAGCCAGTCCACATAGCACTGCTGTTCGTCATAGATTCTTCGCCATTCTTTTACCGGGTCGTCCGTGTCGGCGTACATGGTGGAGTAGACATAATCTTCGAACTCCGTCAGGCTCATCTCCGCGTCCTGCGCATGGGCGTTCGTGGGGAACATTGTGCCCACCCATTTTAGTTCTCCTCTAGCAGCCCGCTCCATATACTGCTTCATACTGTCTGCCTGAGCCTTTGCCACGCGGCCTTGCTTCGCTGGATCGATGCTCGACAGAGCATGTGTATTCGCACTGCCTTGCAGTGAGGCCAGGCATTCAAACTCTTCGAGGACCATCTTCATAACTGGCGAAAGGAAGTCGAGTTGATCGTCGTTAGATTCGGAAAAGCGAATATATTCTGAACCCGGGAAGGATGGAAAAAGATGCGGATACCCACCCGCGCGGAGCACCTCACGCTGAACTGCCAGCATCAACGGTTCGCTAAGTGTGCTGCCTGTAACAGCCACTCGATCCTTAGGTTTCACGCTCAGGCAGTACTCGACGATTACTTTCGCCAGATTATCAACACGGTAGTCGGCCATTCAGTTTCTCCTCTATAAAAATTTTTAACCACACCAGTAGGCTATACTTTAAACTCCCCCGACTCATAGAACAGTTCACCGTCGGCGAAAATCTGACCGCCGTCGCGCATATCACAGATCATGTCCCAGTGAATCCCGCTCTTATTCTTGCCCCCAATCTCCTCAAATCCGGCGCCGAGCGCCATATGGATTGTCCCACCGATCTTCTCATCGTAGAGGATGTTCTTGATGAAGCGATTGATGCGTTTATTCGTCCCGATCGCAAACTCGCCCACATAGCGAGCGCCCTCGTCGACTTCGAGCATCTCCAATAGGAACGCCTCGTTCTTCTCCGCCGTCGCCTCCACGACCTTCCCTTTCTCGATCTTCAGTTCGATACCCTCTACCTCGCGTCCCATCTCAATTGCCGGGTAGGTGAAACGGATCCAGCCCTCGACAGAATCCTCGATCGGGCTGGTGAAGATCTCACCGCTGGGCATGTTGTCGACGCCATCGGCGTTAATGAAAGCTCGATCCTTGATAGACAGGGTCAGATCAACATTCGGGCCTTTCACTACAAGTTCTTCTTTCCCTGAAAGCCAGTCTACATATAGCTGCTGCTCGTCGTGGATCTTGCGCCATTCCTTTACTGGGTCATCGGTGTCTACGAACATGGTGGAGTAGACATAATCCTCGAATTCCGCCAGACTCATCTCCGCGTCCTGTGCGTGGGCGTTCGTGGGGAACATCGTGACCACCCATTTGAGTTCACCAGTAGCAGCGCGCTCCATATACCGCTTCATAAGGTCAGCCTGCGCCTTTGCTACGCGGCCTTGCTTCGCTGGATCGATGCTGGTCAGAGCCTTTGTATTGGCCATGCTGTATAGCCAAGCCAGGCCCTCAAATTCTTCAAAAATCATTTTCCTAACAGGTGAGACGGAGTCGAGTTGATCGTCGTTGGATTCGGAAAAGCGAATAAATTCGCTGCCCGGGAAGAATGGGAAGAGATGCGGATACCCACCTGCGCGGAGCACCTCACGCTGGACCGCTAGCATCAACGTCTCGCTCACTGTGCTGCCGATAACAGCTACACGTTCCTTAGGTTTCACACTCAGGCAATACTCGACGATTACTTTCGCCAGATTTTCAATACGATAGTCGGCCATTCAGTTTCTCCTCTATAGAAATTTCAACCACACCAGCAGGCTACACTTTAAACTCACCTGATTCGTAGAACAGCTCCCCATCGGCGAA
>JAUWFP010000216.1 GCA_030606845.1 Anaerolineales bacterium
GGGCGTACCAATGATTTGCTTACTGGTCATGAGCGCCCCCAACCAGTGAGTGAAGTTGATCACCTCTGGGCCGCTGATGCCGGGGAAGAAATACTTGTTCCCACCGGAAAAACCCGCTACTTCGTGTGGGAAGACCGGCCCCAAAATAATTACCTGATCGTAGTCAAACACCATCCGGTTAATTGTGACAGCCACCTCTTGCGAAAGCATGCCGTTGGAAAGACGTTCAATCTCCTCTGCCGGGATGGTACCGATTTCAGCCAAGGTATCGGGTGAATCCCAGGCATGGTTGAAAATTTGGACCCCGGTGTATGTCGTCTCCCGTTCATGAGGCGTAACCCCTACCAATTTGTTCAGCGCCTCCTCACTCATCGGTGGGTGAGTACCTAGAGCTACCAGGTAGTCCAGCGCTTTTACATGTCCCCAGAGCAGTTCATGGAATAAGCGGAAGAAGAGTGGGAGAGGAGCAGTTCGGGTGCTGTCGGGGATGATGATAAGTACACTCTTGCCGTTGAGGTCGACCTTTGCGAGCGCTGCGGACATGAGCGGGCGAATCTCAGATTCCGTAAGGAAACCTTCGTCGCACCCGTTTCCAAAAAAATCATAACCACTCATCTCGATTCCTTTGCCTGCTATACAGAACTATTCAGATTCAACCGATACAGAATATGACCAAGCGCAATCCTTGGCGTAAAAAAACCAAATTTCAGATCAAGAGACCATATTATTTCGACCCAGCACCTCAGACCGCGCCCCATATCTTCCAAGGTGGCAATTCTGGCAAGTCACCCTCGAACTCCGCTGCCTCGAGCGCGTACTTAGACACCGCTAAAAGCCGAGAAACCTCCATCAACCGGCACGACCACGCCGGTCACGAACGCCGATGCCGGCGAGAGCAGCCAGAGCAATGTGCCCAACAGATCCTCCGGATCTCCGAAGCGATCCATGGGTGTATGTTTGAGAATGGTACGGCCGCGATCGGTCAATTCCCCCGAATCTGCGTCGGTCAGTAGGAAGCGATTCTGCTCGGTCATGAAAAAGCCCGGTGCGATGGCGTTGACGCGAATACGAGGTGAGTGTTCCTGCGCCATATATACCGCCAGCCACCGGGTGAAGTTGCTCACACCGGACTTCGCCGCCGAATAAGCCGGGATGCGGGTCAACGGACGGAAGGCGGCCATCGAGGAAATGTTCACGATTACGCCCTCACCAAGCTCGGCCATGCCTCGGCCAAAAACTTGGCTCGACAGGAACGTGCCCAACAGGTTGAGATCGAAGACAAACCGCAGCGCTTCCTCGGGCAAATCGAAGAAGGGCAAATCATCGCTTGTTGTGGCTTTCGAATTGTTGCCACCAGCGGCGTTAATCAACATGTGAACGCTGCTGTTGAATTCGGTTTGTATGACCTGCTCCGCTTTGTGCATTGTGTCGGGCTTCAGGACATCGGCATAGACGACGATGGCCTTCCCAGGTCCTCCTTCGAAGCGGTCGATCAGGCGGTCCGCAAGCTCCGGTGCCTGGTCGAGAATGGCAACGTTTGCGCAGCAGCCCACAAGTGCACATGCCATCTCACCGCCGATGATCCCCGCCCCGCCGGTAATGACGGCTGTTCGATCGCTGAAGTCATACAGTTTCATCAGTTCTTTAAGGTCCATATCTATTCTCGTTTCACGCGAATGGCTCCAGATGCCTTACAAAATGGGTTTCCAACACCAGGTAATGAGTTTCCTCATGCGCGACCAACACCTCTTTTATCGGATCTCCAAGTTGCGCCAGCGCTGAACCAAAGGTTACATGTAGCATCTCACGGGCGTCGAATTGATCCAACACGGCGGGTAATTCCTCGTCACCTAGATTCTCGATTTGTGGTGCCCGGGACGGCTCAGCGGAGACGTGGTACGTCGCTCGGTCCTGCTCATAGAACTCAAACGCAAGTCTGTAGATGTCGCGGAATAACGCCGGTTTGACACTCGCTATCGCCCGCAGCGCCTCCAAGTAGCTGGTGCCGGCCGTCTTGAGGTGAACCATCCCGGCTGTCTGCCGGGCGAAGATGGGGTAAATGCTGAATTTATCGGAGCCGGAATGCAGGCTGAGTTTGTACGGTCCAAGAGTGCGGGCGACGGCGGCATGCTGAGCCAGGTCAGCCTCCAACGCATCCAAATCGCCGATATAATCCACCCCCTTCTCAAATCGTCCGATGTACCGCGGCGCCAAACTGACCCATTCGACACCCTGCCGTTTCAGTTCACTGGAGATGAAGTAGTGTTCCAGGGCGCTGGTTGGGGTTTCGGTCTCGTCCACGGAAATTTCGAGTTCGAAGTTGTCTGTTTGAGCCGTTAAATGACGGTACAATCGGGCGATGTGGGCGATGGCACGAGCATACTTTCCTGCCGCCCGCAACAACGCCTCCTCGGTGAAGGTCAAAGCCAATTCATCGTCCACTATGAACGTTCTGTCCAGATAGGCCGCCTGCACATCTGTAACGGTGGTCTCCAGCTCCGCCCATGGCAAAGCGGCAAAATCGTCCCGCAGTGTTGCGAGAGGCGCGGTTTGGGCGGCGTTATCGACATGGTCACCAGGGTCGATAGTAAAAAAAGTGTAACCAGCCGCAACACAGGCGTCGATGTCCTCGATGCTTTTTAAATGATCGGCATCGGCGCCCCAGGGCTTGCGCCAACCCTCCTGGAAGACACCCCAGGTGGTGTCGTCGATCACCTCTTGTGGGTTGCGTCCGGTACGGGCGTTCTCGCGTATGGACTGCTGCGCCAAGATGGGAGCGATGCCGCCCACTCGACGAACGGCTCGGATGTGACCTGGCGTCGCCAATCCCAGACGATCGCCGCAGCCAACCGATTTGGCGAGCCCCAAGGTTTGAGGGCGCAGCCAGAGAAGCCGCTGGCGCAACACTGCAGCGTTGGCTGATGTTAAAGGACAAAGCAGCGCCTCGCCCCGCCGTTCTCCCTCGAAGCCCTTCGACTCGCCTATAATCCCCAAGAGCTTATGCCTTTCCTCTCGTGCAAGGAAGTACGTTGTTGCTTCGGCCTCCGTCACTGAGCGTGGAAAAACCTTCAATCCGGTTATTCGCTCGAGGTGCTCAATCATCGAAGCTTGTGCTCCTGTTGTAACTTACGCAGATAAGTGATTCCGTATTCAGCCGATGAATCGGCGTCGGGTAAAGGCATGAACTCGCCGGATACGAAACCCTTATAACCAAGACCGTAAAGAGTTGCTAAGATCGAGCCGAAATCCAGATGCCCCGCGCCAGGGTGCCAGCGGTTGGAGTCGGCAACGTGAAAATGGAAAATACGATCTCCACAAATTCGTATGCTCTCCTCGATGGAAGGCTCCTCTATATTCATATGGAAAGTGTCTAAGAGCAGACCCATGTTCTCAGCGCCGATACGTTCGACGAGATCCAAGCCGTCGGCGACAGTATGGACGAGATCAGTCTCGTAGCGATTGAGCGGTTCCAGCGCCAGACGCACATCCTGCTCCGCGGCTGTGAGGCAGCAAGACTGAAGGGCTTCGACGAGATAATCCATCGATTGCTGGTGAGATTGGCCATCGGGTGTGATCCCCCGCAGTAGACCAATAATGACGATGGCGCGGAGGCGGGAAGCCAGCGGGACATGACTCTTGATGCGCTCGATCGCAGCAGCGCGCACGGCTGGGTCGTCGCTTGTGAACGAAAGCTTTTCCTCACCCCAGGCTTGTCCGGTGCCGATGGCCGGTACGGCTAAGCGATTGGCTGAGACGACGCTTTCCAGTTGTTCGACATCTACCAGCTTTGGGTCCCGGATGGCCAATTCGACGCCATCGTATCCCCAGCCCGCTATTTTTACTATATTGGACTCAAAATCACCCTTCAAAGCCACCGCTTGAAACTGGGCGTCGTGTGTTGAAAGTACGATGGAAAGCTTCATCGTGAAGTCCCTTATAGTTGATTCCTGAATCCTGCGATTGAGTCGTTAGATATCATTCTACTATTGGAGCGGGTCAGAGACCCGCTCCAACGGTTTCTTTAAGACGAGAGCCCAGCGTGGATGGTCAGGATTTTGCGATTTGCCCTATTGCTGGGAGTTGATAGACGGGCTTCCAACCCTCGCTCATCGGTTCACGCAGGAACGGTTCCATCGCTTCGGCTGTTCGCAGTGTGACCTCTTCAACAGGCGGTACTTCGCCAGCTGGGAAGGTCTCTAGAATATCGTCGACGAGGATGGTCAGATAGCGCAAGATGGCAGCCAAAGGACGTTTGGCTTTCCATGCCTCGGCGTCTGCGGCGTTACCCACGACACCCTCAGGCGTGGCGACGATCTCGATGGCGAAATGACCTTGACCTTCAGACCATCGGCTTGGTCGGTGATATGGATCCACCGATGTGTCGAAGTGTCCGTCTGGTAAGTAACCTTTGCCTTTCGTATTTACCGCGTACTTCATGTCGACCATTTCGGGGAAAAGG
>JAUWFP010000198.1 GCA_030606845.1 Anaerolineales bacterium
GAGCCGACGCTATTCGCATATCGAAGCGGAATGAGGGCTTGAGATGGCTTACATTGTCTGTGCAGAAGAAAACCAGAACCAGTGGATTGCACACGTCCCCGATTTACCCGGATGTTTCGCCAGCAATGAAAACCGCGAGACGGCAATTCAGGCGATACCGGCGGCAGTCGACAATTATCTCGATTGGTGCAAAAAACATGGAATTCACATAACGGGCCTCTCGTCGCCGATGATCGTATCCGAAGTGATTCGAGCCTGGGAATTCGAAGACGGCCATATGGTGAATGCTTTCTTCGCTGCTGACCGTCCACCTCTCATTGGCGCTGAGATCAGCGAGTTCAAGCTCCTGCTCGAGACAACGTACGAAGATTTACTCGCTTCAGTGGGGGATATCGAGCCTGAGGCTGCAAATAAGGTTTTACCGGGTGAGCAGAGGTCAATTGAGGGGGTTCTGGAGCATGTCGCCAAATCCGAGTGGTGGTATTTAGATCGTCTCGGTTTGGCGTTCCCACGCGAGGGGATTCCCGAGGATGCCAAACTCTTTCTACGCGAAGTACATGCTCATATGCTCGTGACGTTACCGGAGCTTCAAAAACGCGGGGGTGCCGTGACCTTGGCGGGTGAAACGTGGTCTGCACGGAAAGTTCTGCGGCGGAGCCTTTGGCATCGCCGGGATCACACAGCGCATATTGACAAGCTGCGAGCGCGCCTGCGTTGAGGGGGATGTTCTGGGTTGCCCACAAGCTTCTTTGCGGGGAAGAAATAGCCAATAGAAATTAATATCCCAACAAACTGATGGTAGGCGATGCAGGAGCAGCGGCACTAATCATCGATTGTTAGACTCTGAATTCGCAGTCGATGAAATAGCGGAGGTTATGTATGTCCTATAAAAGTATCAAGACGGAAATCCACGATCGTGTGGGGCTGATTCGAATCGACCGACCGAAGGCGCTAAATGCGCTTAACAGCACCGTTATGTCCGAATTGGGACAAGCGCTCAAGGTTTTCGATGCTGATGCCCAGATCGGCGCAATTGTCATTACCGGCGATTCGCGCGCCTTCGCCGCAGGGGCGGATATCAAAGAGATGGTCGACGCTACTGCTGCAGAGATACTTCAATCCGAGCCTATCGAGCGCTGGGATTTGATCCGCGAAGTGAAGAAGCCGATCATCGCCGCTGTTTCGGGATGGTGTTTGGGGGGCGGGAACGAACTGGCTATGGCTTGCGATATGATCATCGCTTCGGAGACGGCTAAGTTTGGCCAACCAGAGATCAATATTGGTGTAATCCCTGGCGCAGGCGGTACCCAACGGCTTACTCGTGCGATCGGAAAAGCGCTGGCGATGGAGATGGTCCTCAACAATCGACATCTGAATGCCGAGGAAGCTTGCAGGTATGGGTTGGTGAACCGCGTCGTCCCCGAGGAGATTTATCTCGAAGAGGCGCTCAAGCTGGCAGATGAGATCGCCAAACGGGCACCTTTAGCCGTGCGTATGGGAAAGGAAATGGTTAACCAGGCTTTCGAATCTTTCCTTGCTGGCGGCATGGCGGATGAGCGCCGAAGTTTCTATTTCCTATTCAGCACGGAAGACCAGAAGGAAGGCATGCGCGCCTTCATGGAGAAGCGTGAAGCAGAGTGGAAGGGAGAATAGGCGAACCGGCACAAGGTCCTGATAAAGGGGGCTGTGCAAGCGCTTCTGAACCATCGTTTCTTGTTACCGATCGCAGGTTTCAGGTCATCTGAGGCTCTATGCTTACGTATCGACAGTTTGTCCAAGCTTTGAAAGAGAGCGGGCTCGACTCCCATAGCCGGGTGGTCGCTCATAGCAGCGTCTCGTCTCCAACAAAGGTGTCTGGCGGGGCAGAGACGATCGTTGGCGCTCTGGTGGCGACTTGTGAAGCGATGATGATGCCGGCGTTCACGGAGCGCACGACCATCATCCCGCCATTCGGACCGCCCGACAATGCACTCGAATATGGCTCGGAGACAGACAGGAATCAAGATGCCGAGATATACCATCCAGAATTACCGGTTGACTCCGAGCTTGGACAGGTCTCAGAAGTCATGCGCTGCCATCCGCAGGCGCAGCGTTCCTATCACCCCGTCCTCTCATTCGCAGGCATTAATCTCGAGGATGCGCTGCAAAGCCAGACGATCGACGAGCCATTTGCGCCGATCGGATGGCTGGCAGAATTCGATGGTGATGTGCTGTTGATCGACACAGACCACCGCTCAAATGTGAGTCTACACAGGGCGGAAAGGCTGGCGGGGCGTAGAGTCTTTATCCGCTGGGCGCTGACGAAGAAGGGGGTTGTTGAGTGCAGGAATATGCCGGGCTGTACCGACGGCTTCGATGCTATCCGGAGCCGACTTGAGGGAATCTCACACGCTGCTGAATATGGTGAGTTGAGGCTGGAGGTAGTCCCGGTCCGAGATCTGCTCAACGCCGCCTCGGGTTGGATTCACGAGGACCCGCGGGCGCTGCTGTGCGACAAACCTTTTTGTCCTCACTGCGCGGCTGTTCGGACATCGGTTCGTAAAGAAGACGTGCATCTGGAGGATGGTAAGCAAGGCTAAGAAATCACCGCTTGAGAACGCCTGATCGTACGCGATATTGTTTGGGAAGGGCAGACTGGGTAATTTTCTCCTAAAGGAGTATCGGCGTGTGCGGCGGGATATGTCGGGCTGCATTCATCCTCGCCTATTCACGAGAGTTCCGTGTAAAAGTTAATCTGACTACACTATTATCAAAATGGGGCATAGACTGGATGAGTCCCGTTTTTGTTTATTTAACTGCGGATTTTGTGGAGGGTCATACACTCGAGTTCACCTTCCAATCGTACTTCATGTAGCGGACCTGGAACTCTCCGTTTTCGAGGACGTTGCGTACTTCGTGGGCATTAACATAGCGCTGGATTATCTCAAAGACAGCGGGCAGCCCGCCGAAGTCGGCGCGATACCATTGGAAGATCTTGGAGAGCAAGAGCGTATTCGTCTCCGCACTATAATCAACCCCGCCCCCGTTAATGAACGCGGCCGCGGCTTGGTCGAGCTGCCGGTCCAGGTGTTCGTGATCGTAAAACGCGATTGGAGGACAGGAACGGGCGCCGCAAACAAGACTGAAATGGATACGCGGGTCAAAGTAATCCACCATTAAGGATAGACGGGGGTCGTCGGTTGTGAATGTACGCATATGCACAACAGGGTTAGGGCGATTCCGCCGTAGGAGGCCGTGCTCGATCTCGTCAGCCGAGAACCGCATTCCGCCCACATTGTAGGCGGCCTGGCGGAAGATCCCCGGTCGATTCATAATGGAACCCTGAATGCCGAAGTGAACAACCGCGTCGATGATTAGCGCGTTGTAGAGATTTATCCAGAAAGCCATCAGGGCCGGATCATGGCCAAGATCGCTTGTTTCGTACGTCGAGAGCTGGCGGGTGATCCCACGGAACCGAGCGTAGGCGTCGCTTGCACGTAAGCCGCGGTAGTCGACCAGCCCCGTATCCGGATTGACGGCATTAGCCAGCAAGAATTTACTTGCCTTCATCATCGCACCGGCAGGATTCTTAGATTTCTCGATGGGAGCTCCATCGTTAAGGACTTCTCCGGGATGTACGCGCAGTAAGAAATCGAGAGCGCGGTTGCCCCCGCGGACAAGTGTGTTTGAAGGCGTCATAGTTTCGAATCCCAGGTGTTGTGTATGCTCAAGCTGTTTATTGTCGATTTTGTAGTTCATCCCTTTGACGTGTCGTCTGACAGGAAACTTTCGTGCACGGGTGACCCAGGGGAGGGCGCGTTTTCGACTGGAGCGCCCGGCGCCAGTTGAAAAAACCGTCTAAGGAGCTTGAGAAGAACACAAATGTGGTTCATGGATATCGATTAAAGTCCACGCGGCGACCCGCGAATTTTCACCGAGCAATGTCCAAGAAAAGCGGGTAGAATCTATGGTAAGATACCGCCGCCTGCAGAGCTGCGGGCGGTGAGGGAACCATGCCAGAGCCCGAAAAAATCACGATCATCGAAGGACCACCGCCGACTTTTGAGCTAGTCAGTGATACCTGGCTGTTTGGTTTGACCGAGGGCCCAATCCCTTCGAGAGTGGCGTTCTGCCGTGTAAGAGCCGCGAACGGACCCACGCTGGTAGAGCGTTGCTATCGCGCTTGGCGGCAAAGACAATCTATCTTCCTCGAATTCCGTTCACAGGATGGCCTCACCCAGGAAGCTCCCATCGTAGCCGTACGTTGGTTAGAGACCCCGGAAGGGCATGTGCTTATGCTCTGGATTCGTCTGCAGGAAGACGATATTGAAATTGAATTCGGTTTCGATTTCGGTGACATCGACGATGATGTGGATGAATTGGACGATGATTTAGATTTTGGTCTTTCTCTGTAGGAAAGTTGACCGGGCGCACCAGCGCCCGGTTTTTTTACGTGCGCCCGGCATGGGCGTTGGCTAGAGGGTGAAAGACCCTTGCGGAGGTTGATCGCACCAACCGTTAGCTGAAGGCAAGGGCGTCGTCGTGAGGCGGGGTCTGAAGGAAGCCGTAGGCAAATCTGCGACCTGAGGGACACGAACCTCATCAGAGGCTGTGAGGCCGGGCGAGTTGGCGTATAACAACGAAGCCCCATGCGATCAAAGGCCAAAACAGTAAATGAGGCAGGTGTGCAGGGAAAGTCAACGTACTTACCCGGGGAGGTCTGCGTCGTGTCCTT
>JAUWFP010000131.1 GCA_030606845.1 Anaerolineales bacterium
CGATGAACACTACGCAGTCTATCGAATCGAGATTGAACAGAAGCCATAGATGATATGCATACAGTAATTTCCCATGGGTGTCCTTGCCGGTACCTTCTCGATAAACGCCGTTTTTCCTGATAACAAAACGGTCTGCCATGAGAGCAGACCGTTTACCTATTCAAACATGATTTATATTTACATCTTTGTTGATAACATCTCCCGTACAGCTCGCCGGGCGATCTCAACCGCGTAATTCGTGCCCCGATCCCAGGGATAAACCTGGCTCATGCTGGCGAACCACAATCCCGCGAGAGGGGTGCGGATTTCGGGTATGGCCGCGGAGTGATTTAATGGCGGGACCGGCTGGGCATACTTGGAGCGGAAGAGCCACGTCTCGCGTATCCAGTCTGTGCTGAAGTCAGGATTCATACGGGCGAGGGAGGGCAGGAAGCGCTCCAGCAGTTGATCCTTCGTGAGTTGGAAATATTCATGGTCTACGTCAAGATAATCGCCGACATAGATAATATGTTCACCCCCGAAGAATTTGGGGCTTAGAAAATTCGTGTGTTCAACGAGAGAGAGGAAGGGAAACCCCGCCTCCTTCGACATGTTATGCCAATAGATCCCCGCCTCAGATAGCTGGTGCTTTAACGCCAGGACCATCACCACGGCGCCCATCGATTTCAGCTCCAGCAGCTGCTCCAAGTAATCCTTAGGCAAATCCGGTGCCAGCTCGGCCAGCTGTGCTGGGGACGTGGTCACCAAACAGCGATCTACTTCCAGCGTCCCTTGGTTACTTCTAACAATCAAGCCGCCTGCTGGTGAAGGTTCAATACGCTCGACCGGCGTCTGCAGGTGTATATCAACCCCCATCTCGCGCAATCGATCCGCGAAGGCATCCATGAACGCCTGGAACCCACCCTCATACGTCCCCAGCCTCGGAGTGCGAGCTTTCACTCGAGCCCAGAACCAGGCCATGTTGACTTCTTTGTAGTACTGGCTGAACTTACCAATCAATAGCGGCTCCCACAGGATTCTGTAGGCGCGCTTTCCAACCCAGCGTTGAAGCCAATCATGCGCCGTGAATTTCTCCAACGACTCCCAGCGGGCGATATAACGCAAATACGCGATGCCCATGCCTAGACGCAGGCGGTCAAAGAAGGGGAGCCCTCGAAAACGGAGCACCGCCATCGCCGAGTCTAACGGGTAGAACGACTCATCGAAATATACTGCGGTGAGCGGTCGGGGAAAGAGTACCTTGTCACTCCAGCCCAATTCCTCGATCAAACCCAGCATATGCGCATCGGAAGCGAACCAGTGATGGTAGAAACGCTCGACAGTCCATTCCCAGCGCGGGTCCTTAAATCCGGATGAAAGCCCGCCGACATAGTCCGCCGCCTCGAAAACTGTGACATCTGCGCCATCGTTCGCCAGATCATACGCTGCAACCAGGCCACCGATACCAGCCCCAACGATTGCTGCTTTCATAATGATTCCTCCGCCACCTCGGCTTGAACCTGTGACCAAGAGAGACTCTCACGCGCCATGTAATACGCGCCGAGCAGTGTGATCGGAAGCCAAAGCGCGGCGTGGAGCACAAGCGTATACCCCGCCGCCAGTGCATTTGGGACGCCATAGGCCTCCAGCACGGCGATACCCGGCGCATCGAATGTCCCTATGTAGCCCGGCGCAGAGGGGATCGTCGTCGCCAGATTCACGATTCCGTTCATAAGCATGAGCGCGAAGAAGCTGACCTCAAAGGGGAAAGCTTGCATCACAAACCAATATTTCCCGGTCTCAAAGAGCCATATCACCACCGAAGTCAAGAAAACCATCATCACATCACGCGGCGAGCGAAGCGATGCCAGGCCCTCTAGAAAGCGGGCGCTAACGGCGTTCACATTATCACGAAAGCGCTCGGGGACTAATCGCTCGGTGAACCAGGAGACCACCCGCTGCGACTGCTCCGTGAAAGCCGCCATGAGCGAGAACACGAGCACCGCGCCCAGAAAAACAGCCGCGCCGATGATGGCGAGTGCCCGGATGCTCCCCGCGAACCCAGAATCGGCGGTCAGGTTGGTGAGCTCCGGAAGGTTGATGAACACGAAAGAGAGCATCACGATGCCGTCGAACGCACGTTCGACGATGATCGTCGCCAGTGAGGCCGAAATCGGTATTTGCTCCTTGCGGCGCAGAACGTATGCACGTAGAAGCTCGCCGGCGCGCGCTGGGTAGATGTTGTTGCCCATATAGCCGATCGCCACAATGGGAAACATCGTCTTTGTTGGAATGGACTTCAAAGGTCGCAGCAGGTAATGCCAGCGCCAGGCGCGCGCCCAAACAGCGAGGAAATACACCCCCACACCGGGAAGCAGCCACCAGTAGTTCGCATGACGCAGAACTTCCCAGAAAGCACGTAGATTCAGCCCACGCATTACATACCACATGAAGCCAAGGCTTATTGCAATACCCAACCAGAACTGCCAGCGTTTCAAAGTGCCTCCAGAATGCATCGATTATTGCCGTGAGTGGATCGCCATGACGCCAACTTGCTTCCCGCTAAGATCTCCTGCTTCACACCCCCTGTAGTCAGCCTCGCTCACCCACCATCTATAAGAATCGCGGGGCTTATTTAACCCCGCGACGCCTCCGCGCTTTATATCCTACCCGAAATAAAATCGAGCGCAAGCGTCTACTTTGCTTGCGCTCGCATATCGATAAACCGGTATCTTCAGACCACTTCCGCAGTGACGGACAACATCCCCTCTAGAATGCGCTCCAATGCCATCGTATGGCTGCAAAGATTGCGTGTCAGGAAAAAATCACAATCGCAGCGCCACACGCCGTCGATAAACTCCACAGTGTGCGGGTTATTATCCCCATCAAAGGTCACATGAAAATTTTCGAAAACGATACGTTCGCGTTCTTCCGCGTAGTGCTTTGCTTTCTCAATCTTTCCGATCATCCCATAGTCCATTTTGCCTCCTCATTATTTTGCAAGTTAAACAAAAAGGCACATGGGCGCGCCCAAGTGCCTAATACCAGCGATTATTTATTTGTCCAGTGACTCCGCTCATGGCGGCAGTCCCTCCTGTAACAAATTTTCTCGGATCCAGTATAGCCGTTCAGCAAAGGGGAGTCAATCTGCGACCTCCCTACGGCAAACCATCTGCTGTTCTACGAAGGTCAGTCGGGGTCTTGCTTCCCCAAGCTGCGCGCTTTTGATCCGTCCGAGCACAACAGTTCCTGCCCGAAGGCGCCTACGCTGGGGACGACCCAGCAATCGGCTTCAGGATATATTCCCCGTGGATCGATCAAAACGGGAGTCATCCCCGCCGCTGAAGCCCCCATTACATCAGCATGGAAGTTGTCGCCCAGATAGAGCGTTTCGCCCGGCTCGACGCCAAGTCGTTCTGCAGCATACAGGAGCAGGCGCGGATCAGGTTTATACCAGCCCACCTCACCAGCAGCCAGTATCAAATCAAACATACCCGTAAAACCCAAGCTCTCAACGATTTCATCCAGGGGTTCGCTGCGATTCGAGACCAGGCCAAGCTTGAATCCTGCCTGTCGTAGACCTGTAAGCGTGGGCATGACATCATCCGGGACACAGTCCTCAGATTCATATACCTCCCACATTTTCACCGTCACCACGAGCGCAAGCTCCTCGGCAAACGCATCCTCCGTACCCAACTGAACAAATTGCCGGCGGGCGTGGTTTACCCAGAAGTCGCGATTGTCTCTCCATGGCCCAAAGGTTTCCAAGTCTTCTAACAACTCTTTCGAATCCGCCCAATACCAGTTCACCCAACGCTCTACGCCGATACGCTGCTCAGGCGCGATCTCAAGGCCATGCTCAGCTGCATACTGGTAAAACACATCCCTGGCCGGAGGATCGCTATGGCGCAGCGTGCCGTCCAGATCGAAGAAAACGTTCAAGTAACTGTCGAGTGAAGGTTTGTTGTCCATTGATATTTGCTGACGAATAAGCTCAATGCCGATGGTTGGTTTCAGATCAGATCACAGAGCGGTCGACAATTACGACCCTGACCTTCCACGTTCGCATACGCTAATTAGTGAGCTTGAAATCGTTTAGGGTCGGATTACAGCATAGGGGATTGTCTTCACCCGCATCCTTCCCACACACCTCCTTGATAATATAAGTAAGAGTAGATTTTATCATGCGCCATAAGCAATTCGTCCCCACTGCTGTAGCGGCGGAACCCGGTTTTACATCGCTTTTGCATCCGTTTGGCTTTAAGGTAACCTTATTCGCACAATATTGAGCGTGATGGAAGAGAACAGACGTCCCCTTGACCGTATCGATTATTGGTTTGCACTCGCTCTCACCGCGCTGGCGCTGTTCGTCTACGTACAGACGTTGACACCGAGTCTTTCGTACTTGAGCCCGGACGGCAACGAGTTGGCCACCATCCCCTACCTGCTCGGCCTGGCTCATTCTCCCGGCTACCCAGTCTATACTTGGCTGGGGAAGCTCTTCACCCTGCTCCCTTTCGGGGATATCGCCCACCGGGTTAACTTGATGAGCGCTGCCATGGGAGCTCTCAGCATCGGTAGCCTGTACCTATTGATCACAATTATCCTGAGCCCTCGAGTCGCCAGCCCCATGCTGCGGCGGACAGCAGCGCTCTGCTCGGCGATGCTTTTCGCATTTTCACCCACCTTTTGGTCACAATCCGTGATCGCAGAAGTCTACGCACCAAACATCGCCTTTATCGCCCTAACGCTGCTCGCTCTCCTGTATTGGGAGAGGACCCGTCGGGACCGCGATTTCTTCCTGTTCGCGCTTGTATTTGGGTTGTCAATCGGAACGCATATATCGAATCTCGGATTTGCCCCTGCTTTTATCGTCTTCATCCTCCTGACCGACCCCTCCACGCTCAAACGCCCCAGGTGGTGGCTGGCGGCGATCGGCGGATTCGGGATCGGCATCCTCCAATTTCTATGGCTTCCGCTCAGAGCGGGTACGCTGAACGATCGCATGATGCTCAAACGGGCACCGGTGACGATCATGGGTATGTACAGGTACACGTTGGGGGCGTTCTCACAAATCAAGTTCGCTTTCCCGGTTGAGGAACTGCCTTTACGACTCGTCCTTTATATCGATCTTATCCGCAATGAGTTTGGCCTATCGGGGATTCTCTTCGGGCTTGTGGGTCTGTTTTCATTGCTGTTCCGGCGCACTAAATATTATTTCCTCCTGGTGCTTATGTACCTGGTTCACGTGTGGTTTTTCATCCAGTACCGCGTCTTCGATCTGGAAGTCTTTTTCCTCGCCGCTCATTTCATCTGGGCGATCTTCATCGCCTTCGGAATTACTGAACTGTTGGGCGGTCTTGAGCGACTGGCGAAACGCTTGAAAAAAACCTTTACTGTACGAATTCTCACATACGCCCTTGCCGTGCTAACGATTCTTACCGGTCTTGTCCCCTTAGCTCGAAATTGGTATACATCGGATCGCTCTGATGACGTAGCAGTCAACGATTTCTACGCCAATGTTTGGGAGATCCTCCCTGAGAATTCCGCTCTGATCACTCGAGGCGGGGTCATGGGCTATGATGCTTTCTACTGGCCCTTGATCTATAACACCCGCACAGATGTGTTTCTACCAACACTGCCCACCCCATTCCCTGACTCGACAAGTCTCGATGGCCTCGATCTGTACAGCGCGACACCGGTTGACACAAACCAGAAAGCCATGGGGCCCGGAGCGTTGCCGCCCGACCTTCTTCCACAGGATCTCTGGCAGGTTCCCATCCTCATCGGCGCTCATCAAAACCAGCCCGGGCTATTAAGCCAAAGAGGCAGGCTTGTGCTCTACCATCTCACCGAAGAGCCGCCTGACTTGATCACCGACACAGCATCCCCCACTACGCCACTCAATCTCAAGCTGGGGGGTGTGACGCTGTTGGGCATCGATCTCGAGCCCGAATCGGTTGAGAGCGGAGGAAGAATTCACCTCACGTTGTACTGGAATATCTCGAAACCTGACCGATATGGCGTTGAACTCTCACTTGGCGATTCTATCCTCGAAGCACATGAGCTCGGATTTGGCAATTTGGCTCGTTACCATAAAGAGATTGGTATTTCCAAGGACAGCGTCATTGTCGAGGATTACTGGTTGGTTATACCCTCGACAACGCCAGCCGGAGCACATAATCTGAATATTCGTCTGTTGATCGGCGGGGAGGCCGCACCGATCGCTGAGATTCTCGTCCTCGATGAAGAAACGGATATGGAACGATGGTTAAAAATCGCTGGGGAATCATAATCGGCGGCGCAATCTTAATCCTGATGCTTCTGCTGGGCTCATTTTCCATCGGGGTTTATCTTGGCCGCCTGGGAACGAAGCAAGAAGCTCCCCGGGATAATGCGGAAGCCCCGCCGGCCATCCCTCCTCAGAATCTGCTCCAGGAGAAGGTCGGGGAGGATATCCAGATCAACAACCCGGACCTGGTCGGACGTCTTAGGTTCGTTGGCAAGGACGGA
>JAUWFP010000214.1 GCA_030606845.1 Anaerolineales bacterium
GCACCGGAATGCGAATCGTGCGCGCTTGATCTGCTATCGCTCTGCTAATCGCCTGCCGGATCCACCACGTTGCGTACGTGCTAAATTTATAGCCCTTCGCTGGATCGAATTTCTCAACAGCGCGAAGGAGGCCTATATTACCTTCCTGAATGAGGTCCAGGAAAGCAATCCCCCGTCCCATATAACGCTTCGCCACACTCACAACCAGGCGGAGATTGGCTCGTATAAGCGCGGCTTGCGCTTCATCCGCCAAGTTCTTTATTTGGTCCATGTCCTCGCGCAGATCATTCGGATCAGGAAGCCAATTTTTAAAAGTACGTTTGATGGGTAGTTTTTTCCCTTGCTTAAATCGCTCAACCAATCGAGATTGGCTATCAGGCGGGTATAGGTAAAAAGCTACGAATATAGTTAATGCGTTTAGAGCCACCAGTTCCCAGGCTGGATCCGTTCCCCACATATCCGTACTCAGCCATGCACGGATGTACGAAACCGAATCTGATGCCCATGTTTGGCGTAATTGACGCGCCTCCTCAAGGATGAGGTGGAGATCCGGCTCCGTTTGCTTCATCCGCCGCGCATCTTCCTTTACGCGTTTCCACGCCGTCCTCATATCATCGTAGAGAGTTAAATAGACGGCGATCAATTCGTCATCCCTTTTCCCTCGCGCAGCCCGACCGGACCTTAATATCTCCAGTTGCCGTACGGCATTCATCCGCACCGCGAGCCATAATTCCTGGTCTGTGTTCAGCAGGTCTACACGACCGATTTCCTTCAGATATAGCCTTACAGGGTCATCGCTGATTTCCAGAGTAAGTGATATTCGTTCAAGTGCCTGTTCTTCCTCGGCACTCTTTACTTCCAACACTTTCTCTTCCTTCAAATCAGGTTCTATTGCAACTGCCTCCCCATCAACGACATCAACAGGGTCCTTCATGCCCTTTTGAAGAACCTTATCAGACACCTCTGGGGATGACTTTGCTTCTTCCTGTTTCACTTTCTTTTTTTTCTTCACTCGGCATACCCTCTAAAGGACGGCTGCAGTTGAGATTGGTCCGCCTTGACGTGAAAGTACATGATCTAATCGCCTCTCAATATCTGCCAAGCGCTGGACCTCGCGGGTAAGCTGCCAAATTTGGTCTCGTTGGTCCACACTCTCCGAAGGCGACTGCTCCTGCAAGGCTTCAAGCTGGAAGCGAATGTGCGTGAGTTCTGATTCTAGCCACCGCTTGCGTAAACGAAAGAAATTTGCAATTACTTCATCAATGACCTTCTGTTGAAGGATATCTATATTACCAAACTCATCTATCAATGTCTCGGCGATGGCACACAGTTGAGTCTCAAGATTATTCTGCCAATAGTGGACCGGCTCTTCCTCATGCTGGCCAAGTGCAGCGCGAATGACTTTAAAGATCATCTGGTACTCGGTGCTTGAGAAATCCAGATGCGATGAACGTTCGATCTCCAACGCCTGGAATTCCCGGTCTACCCGATAAAGCAGTTCGGGGTGACCCAACAGGACAGCCGTACAAAAGCTTTCTACTGCACCAGAAGGAGAAATTCCAATAGGTTTCTCCTTTTCTTCACTCACAGCTTCAGGTGTACGCCGGCTGCGTTGGGGTTTCGTTTTTCGGTATTGGAGCAACGCGCGTTCGTCCACTTTCAACCTTCGAGCGAGGTTTTGACGATACACTTCTCGCTCGACAGGATCGGCAACATCTTCAATCAATGGCAGTACCTGGCGGGCGATCTCTGCTTTCGCTTTGGGATCTTCAATATCGCGCGCTGCAGTCGCCACATCGAGCACGTAATTCACAATCGTCTGCGCACCTTCAAGTAATCCTGTCCAGGCTTCTGGATCTTTAATTACGACCTCATCTGGATCCAAACCCTCCGGCAGGGTGACAATCCGCAGATCCGCATCCAGGCGGCCTTCGTGACGTACCAGCCCCCGGGCATTAAAAATCGGATCGGCTTCCCGATCGAGCGTCTCGCGAGCGACATTCAGACCACGTAAAGTCGCCTTACTTCCAGCTGTATCAGCATCCAGCGCCAAAACAATCCGCCGGCTGTAACGCTTCAATAAGCGCAGTTGGCTCTCGGTGAGCGCGGTGCCCATTGGGGATACCGCATTGCGAAAACCGGCTTGATGCAATCCGATGACATCCATATAGCCCTCAACGATGACCGCCTGATCCAGCTTGCGGATATCCTGTCGGGATTTATCCAGCCCATACAGGAGCCGGCCTTTGTCGAAGGTCGAGGTTTGCGGTGAGTTCAGATACTTTGGAACGGCTTCTGGATCAAGCACCCTTGCACCAAAACCCGCCATGCGGCCGCGCACATCACGTATCGGGAACATGATCCGATTTCTAAAGCGGTCGAAAAGACCACCCGTTTCACGTTCAGAAACTACGCCTGCATCCACGAGGTCTCGTTCTTGGAAACCCCGTTCGATGAGATGCTTCATTGTCATGTCCCACGAATCGGGCGCATACCCAATCTCAAACGTCTCCAGTGTTGCATCACTCATGCCACGATCACGAAGATAGGCAAGCGCGGGTTCTCCTGCGGCTGTCGAAAACAATTGATGACGAAAAAAAGTGACCGTTGCGTCGAGTAATTCGTGCAGCCTCTGGCGACTTTCATCCTCCGCCTCTTGCTCCGGTGTGTGTGGTACCAGCTCTACACCTGCACGTTCGGCGAGGTAAGCCAGGGTCTCTGAGAAGTCCCAGCCCTCTTTCTTCATTACAAAACTGAATATGTCACCGCCCTCGTTGCATGCGCCGAAACACCGCCAGGTCCCACTATCCGCAAAGACGGCAAACGCGGGAGTCCGCTTATTGGGATGGAATGGACAGAAGCCCGTGTAATTCTTTCCGGACTTCCGGAGTTTTACCGTTTCGCCGACCAGGTCGACGATATCGATGCGATCTTTTACTTCGTCGATAACGCTCATCAGCCTCGAGTTCTCGTTGCATTGATTGAGGGCATTTTAATCGACATCAGCTCCCAAAACATCTACCGGAATCATTTTTAGTAGGTTCAAATGTTCTCGTCTCAAATCCTTTGAAACAGAAGGGATGACATCCTTTTACCTGCGCCAAATATAATCTGCTAAAAGCCTTCCAATCTAGAGAGATCCAGTACATTATGTGCCAACTTAACAACGCGTGGGATCGTGCCTAACCGGTTGCTGCGAAGGTCTGGCTCTTCAGCCATGACGAGAATCTCATCAAAGTAGTGCGTTATGACCGGAACAAGCGGTTGAAACATCTTGAAGAAATCGTCGATGGATCCCATCTCTCGATCGATGCTCTCTGCGCCAAGAACCGCGGCGAAGAGTTCCTTCTCTGCATCTTCTTCAAGCATTTCTAGGCGAACGGTGAAAGTGCCCTCTTCGCCGCGAGTAATACGGGCACAACGCGCATAAGCTTGCAGCATCTCCGGCCAATCCTCTCGCTCTCGCCAGGCCTTCAGATTTTCCACCGCACATGCAGCATTGGTGGGATCTTTGCCCTGTTCTGCCAGGACAGCATCAACAGCGTCGTGCGGCTTCCCCTCTGTAAGCAGATGGGCTTGTAACCGTGCCGTAATGAACTCAAGGCATTCCGTAACGCTTTCTTCCGGCGCTGGGATGGGTAAATTATCGTTAGCGGCGACGATTGCAGCATGCAGATCCATGGAGATATTACGCACAATCAAGACCTGGACCAGGCCAATCGCAGTACGACGCAGGGCAAATGGATCCCGCGCGCCCGTTGGTTTATACCCGGCTGCGATTAGTCCGATGAGTGTATCGAGGCGGTCCGCTAACCCGACTGCGACCCCCGCCTCCGTCTCGGGAAGGCGGTCATTAGCAGAGCGCGGGAGGTAATGGTCCCTAATCGCGTCGGCGACTCCCTCAGGCTCACCGCTTTCAAGGGCATACACACGGCCAATCTCGCCTTGAAGCGCGGTCATTTCGATCACCATCTTCGTAGCAAGATCCGCTTTGCAGAGATACGCCGCTCGTTGAGCGACCTTGATCGTTTTTTTGTCAAGCCCCAGCATCTCGCCAACTGTAGGGGTCAGTTTTTCGATGCGCGAGACTTTATCCAGCATCGATCCCAGACTCGATTCGAAGGTCAGAGTACTCAGTTTTGGCAAATAGGATTCTAGCGGAACTGTGAGGTCTTTCTTCACGAAGTACGCTGCATCGGCGAAACGTGCCCGGATGACATTCTCGTTACCTACAGTAACGGTATTCAGGTGCGTCTCACCACCGTTGCGCACACTGATGAAGTAGGGCAGCAATGAGCCCTTTTTCTCAATCGGAAAATATCGCTGATGTTTCTTCATCACGGAGATGAGCACTTCCCGCGGTAGTTCCAGGAATTCCTCGTCAAAGGTCCCGCGGAATGCGGTCGGTTTTTCAACAAGATTCGTCACCTCATCCAGGAGACTGGGGTCGTCGATGATTTCGCCACCCACTTCTTT
>JAUWFP010000102.1 GCA_030606845.1 Anaerolineales bacterium
GCTGGGTCGATCGATGCCGGTCAGCATGTTAATAAGAGTCGTTTTTCCGCTGCCTGATTTCCCAACGATTTACACGAATTCGCCCTTGTCAATACGCAGGTCTACATCTATCAACGCTACCAATGATACCGCACACGTTTCATAGATCTTGGAAACCTGATTGAATGCGATCAGGTGCCCATTCGCTTTATACTTCCCAGTCCCTGAACCGTTAGAACCTGACTTATTCCAAAATGTCTTCACATGATCACCACTATCACTTATTCGTAATCCAAGACTTCGCGCACGGTGAGCCTGACGGCGCTCCTCGCCGGCGCAAGGCTTGAGAAAACAGCAATTAACCCAACAACTACCAACCAGAGAAGCAGTCCCGTGAAGGAATATGTATAGATGAGATCGGCTTGCATTACAGCATTCACAACCGCACCCGCAAGTGCTCTGCCGGATGGTCCCGAGAGCAACGCACCCAACACCCAGCTGATCAGACCCACCACGACGCCTTCAAAGACGATGACTTGTCGCACAGAAACGTTGGAGGCGCCAACGGCACGCAGGACTCCGATCTCGCGTGTACGTTCAAGAACATTGATTCCAAGCGTCCCCGTTAGCCCCAATCCCCCCACCAGAGCCAGAAGTCCGGCCATGATCATCAAAACGACCAGGATAAGATCGAACACATCGGTGAAATCGCCAAAAAACGCGTGGCGGGTGATGCTCGAGCTCTTACTCAGGCTTGCATTTTCAAACCGATTCTCCAGCTGGAATGCGATCACATCCTGATCGGCATTGCTGCCAATGGTTTCAAGATTTCCACGGACACGAATCGTATCAACCTGGTTCGGTCTGTTCGTCAACTGACCAAATGAACCATATTCCATATAGATACGAGAACCTGAAAGATGCTTCGAGGTCACCCCGACAACCTGGTAGGTTCGCTCTCGATTCCCAATTTTCAGTGTAATCTCGCTTCCGATTCCTATCCCGGATTCCTCGTCTAGCAAATCATCATTGACAACGATCTTGCTTGTGTCACTGGCTTCTAACCAGCGACCCTCGATCATCAGCGGGTCAATTGTGGCCGCATCGTAAGGGAGACCAACGATCTCGAGCTCCCCGCTCTCGCTTCCATCTTCCCTGACAATGACGCCAATCGACTGAGCCCACCCCTCCGCTACTGAGATCTCAGGGATTCTCAGCGCCTCCCGTTCAACGGTTTGTTTTCTAGATCCATAGGGCAAACCAAGGGCGGCATCGAAGGCGACATAACGAGCGACGTTCTCGATCTGAACAGTCAACGAAGCGCGTGTGCTGAATACGGCGATAAACATCGCGCCGGCGAGCGTAAGAGTAAGAAGTGTAAATATCAGCCGCGCTTTGTTGCGGAAAGTATTCCGCAGGGAGAGCACAATCGGCGGAGCGAGATTGCGAACTTTCATTAACGCCCGATCTAACCAACCGCTGCCCTCAGATCCGATTCCATATTGATAGATCGCGTCGTAAACTGACATGCGGGTTCCGGAGAGAATGGGATAGATCGCCACACCAAGCGGCATTAGCAAGCCCAGAGTGATTTGAAGCGTCATGACCTGCCAAGAAATATTAACATTGGTGAGATTAAAGTTGACGAAACTAGCCGCGAATTCTGCGAGCCACCAGGACCCCAATAACCCGAGTGGCAGTGCCACGGCAAGGCCAAGCACGCTGTACGCGAGGACGTTGAAGAAGTACATGGCGATGAGTTGTTTACGAACCGCGCCAATTGAACGCATAATGCCGATCTGTCTAATCTGCTGAACAAGAATGGCGGAGACCGTGTTCACCACAAGCCCTCCGCTCAAGAGAACCGCCATGACGCCCATAATCTGCAGGATGAGGAGAAACCCGTCGATCTGGTCTTCCGCCCAGTGCTTGCCCGGATCGGAACCCAGCCCCGGGACCCCCATGCTCCCGACCCTGTACCCGGAGGGCTCGATCACCCGATCGCGGATGCTGCTGCCGACCGCAAGTACATGTTCTTGGCTATATTTATTCTCAGCCACAACGACATCGAGCTTATTAAAGTAAGAGGGCTTACCCATCCATTTCAGGCTTTCAAGATTTACATAGCCCGTGACTTCCCCCAACAACGCATAAGGCATCCCGTAAAGGTCATGTACGATGCCGACAATCTCCAAATCATACGTACGGTCATCTTCCATCTTGATCGTGATTGTGTCACCGACTGCGAGTCCCAGCCCTGCGGCCGATTGCTTTTCTAAGGCAATCTCGCGAACTCCGAGCGACATCCGCCCCTCTACGAGGTTCACCTGATTCACATCTAATTCGGTCAGATCCGGGAAGGCGTTTAGCGTAAGATCGTCCCAGTCCCCCTCGCCGTTCAAAACCGATGCTCTCTCGACTCTCCTCGCCTGAACGTCTTCCACTTCTCGCATCGCGTTGACCGCGCTGGTTAGGTCTCGCTGAAATGGTGATATATAAATTTCCAAACTCGCTGGATTTCCTGCAGCGAAGGAACCATAGAGATCCCGCTGCACCATGATCCCCGCGTTCGTGATCATTCCGACCGAGGCGACACCGATGGCGATGGAGAAGATGACCAAAAGAGACCTGGAGCGGTTGCTCCAGATGTCTTTCAGGATCTTTATCCAGCGGGTTGGGATGTACAATCTATATCCTATCTTCTCAGGCGATCTTTAGAAGGCTGCCTGGATTCGCTGCGGCACAAGTTCGGGCAAGGGCGCTGCTTCGCCCGCGGAACGTCCATTTGACGGCTCATCGATTGATCTGCTGATGATGCGCCCATCGGATATCTCTAGAATGCGGCTTGCTCGTTCAGCGATCTCTTTATCGTGAGTCACGATGACCAGTGTTTTACCGAGAGAGACCAGGTCAGAAAACAGGTCATAGATGTCGTCCGCGGTTTGCGAATCGAGATTCCCTGTTGGCTCATCGGCGACAATCACATCAGGGTTGTTCGCCAGCGCTCGGGCGATGGCGACCCGCTGCTGCTGCCCGCCGGAGATTTTCGACGGCACCTTATGTGCGTGCTCACGAATGCCCACTTGATCGAGTAACTGCAAAGCACGTTCACCGCGTTTCGCAAGCGGGAATGTGTCGCAGAAGTCCATGGCCAGGGTGATATTCTCAATTAGGGTTAATGTTGGCAGCAGCTGGAAAAATTGATAGACAACACCCAGGTTGCGCCCACGCCAGCGCGTTAATTCGTCATCGCTCATGGAATGGACAGAGACTCCGCCAATCTGTACTTCACCAGAGTCCGGGCTGTCGATGCCCGTGATCATATTGATCAGCGTGGATTTACCTGCCCCCGATTTCCCGAAGATGGCGAGGAATTCCCCTTTGTGAACTTCAAGGTTGATTCCCTTTAGCGCTTCGACCCCCTTGGCAGCGGTTGGGTAGACTTTAACCAAATCCTTTACTTTGATGAGGGTACCGTTTTCACGCCCGTTCGTACCTGATATTTTGGTAATTTCCATTAACAAAAACCTCACCGCTAAGGTATGCCGTATTGAGAACTCCAATGAACCTATACGGCGTGTTTGCATTAAACGGCGATCCATTCACAAAGAGCTAAGTTTACAGCTGACCGCCGACAAGGTGACCATGTTAACACAGGATAACCCGGGTTTGTATGAGAGTTTCATTACAGTTTCCTTGCGGTTTTTTGGCCCATTTAACGATTGGAGATGAAGAGCCCTTTAATACATGTCATTCGAGGAGCGGAGGGAACGAAGTCCCCGGCCGGAGGGGGCGGGGAGCGAAATCGTAAGACTCAGCATGACATTAAAATGCGGACTTCAAGGCATAAAGGTTGTGCTTATTTAATACGGGGAACTCTTTTGAGAATCATCCTAGGGATTTCTCGCTTCGCTCGAAATGACAGATGAGGAAGAGCCATCTCTATGTATGTCATTTCGAACCCCCGCAGGGGGTGAGAAATCCCTGAGACGACTCGATTCGTGGTTCGAGAATCTAACAAAGGGTGAATCTCGTCGTTTCCACAGATGGAGCCTTCACGAGCAACATCCTAGGGATTTCTCGGTCGCCGTTTCACCACTCGCTCGAATCGACATCATCGCGACGATTCCTTCTCCTTGTCTTTACTCATTAAAATGATCCTTGACAAACACCCGATTACAGTATAAACTACTACCAAGTTCTTTGTGACACAAAGTTCACTAGCATATAAAGCGATCAAGTAAAGGAGATTCAATCATGTCCGAATCAATCAACTTTAGGGATGTACAAAAACGGACCATGCAGTTGAGCGAATTCGAGGATGGGCTCTGGGATCTGCTAATCGGGTCAATCTTCATGGTTTTAGCGTTCTACCCGGTTACGCGCGAGCTACTCGGTCCCACCTGGAATCTGGCCCTCTTTCTATTCCTGCTGGCTTTTGTGGTAGTTGGGCACCTGGTCGCGAGGCATTTCATCAGTGGGCCACGCATGGGGTATGTACAACCCCGTCGAACGCCACAGATGCGTCTCCTCCTGGTCGTGATGGCAGTGATGGTTCTGCTGACACTTGGGCTGGTGCTCTTGACTTTGTTCAGTCCCGGAAGGCTCTCATCGGGCAGCGAGCCTTCAATACCACCCCTGGTGCGCTCCTACGGCGTCGAGTGGATGGTTGTCTTCGTCATGGGCGCTATCTTTAGCGTGATGGGTTACAGGTTCGGCGTCGCCAGGTTGTACTTCTACGGCTGGATGCTTGGCCTCGCCAACCTGGCCTCCGTCTATATGGCACATACTGCCGGTTGGACTTTCCCTGTTCCAGCGGCGATCGCAGCCGGGATCATCCTCGTCATTGGCTTCACGCTGTTGCTTCGTTTCTTGCGCAACTACCCGATACGCACACAGGAGGCCTGAGATGGCGAAGACGACCGGAATTGCCCCTGATCTGCTTGACCTCGCCGAGGTCGACCGCGTGGTTCATGAACCGGCGCGGTTGATGATCCTGATGGTCTTGTATGGTGTTGAGAGCGCCGATTTCACCTTCCTGCTCAACGCCACCGAGCTGACCTGGGGCAACCTCTCCTCGCATGTTACTAAGCTAGAAGAGGCAGAATATGTCAAGGTCGAGAAGGGCTTTGTTGGAAAAAAACCGCGCACGATGGTTCAGCTCACCGACACCGGACGCCAGGCGATTGACACTTATCGCCAGACGATGCAAGGAGCAATGAAAAGACTTGGTTAGTTGTGGTTACCTCGTGTGACAAGACCCACTGAAAGATCAGTGGGTCTTGTCTTTTCCAAGCCAAGCCTACTGCACTGTCGGAGATTGCTTCGCTTTGCTCAGCATGACATTACGGTGCGGACTTCAAGGCATAAAGGTTGTGCTTATTTAATACAGGGAACTCTTACGAGAATCATCCCAGGGATTTTTCGGTCGCTGTTGCGCGGCTCGCTCAAAATGACAAACGGGTGATTCAGAGTGGTTTAAAGTGAGTTTAAGAGGAAATCTCGAGGATCTACAGCAACGCTTCCCGATCCAACGTCTGCTGAACGTTACTCCCAGACGTTTCGGGAAAGCGCAGGTAGGTCTCGGTCGCCGCGGACAGGTCCGCGTATATGCCGCGATAGGAGGGGGGCAGCAGCGCCGCCATTTGGTACATAATCTCCTCAATCATCTGCTGCCGCATTTCTCGCGTAACTGAGATTCCGTTAGTTTGCAAGAAAAATGGATGGCCCACCGCAATCCGAAAGTCGGTCCGCCGCAGATGGGTTAAGTTATCCCAGAAATCTTCATGCCGGTAACAGGCCATAGGCAGCAAAGGCGCTCCGCTGCGCAAGGCCATAATCACCACACCGGGATGACCTTTTCTAAGAATCCCATCACCGCTACGGGTGCCTTCCGGCGCCACAGCCAGAATCGTGCCGTTCTCCAACGCCCCCAATCCCAGGCGGATCGCTCCAACATCGGCTGTACCTCTTTTTAGAGGAATACCGCCCCACATGTCGAATACACAACCTATCAATTTGTTATCCCATGACTCAACCTTTGCAAAGAAAGCCATCGGGCGAGGCAGCAGGTGAGTATACACAACCAGCGGTTCAATAAAGTTGATATGGTTTGATACGATTATGAGCGGCCCCTGAGCCGGAATGCGCGCCACCTGTTCATCGTCGACGCGGCACAGCATCCGCGTCAGACGTTTTATTGTCGCGTTGACCAACCGGCTCGTTAGCGTCACGTATTGCTATCCGATTTCTGACAAATGATCTCGATCTGACGAGGAAGGATTTCCACGCTAAGCTGCTCCCCTTCCGTACAGAGCGTCTCTCCATCGGCGTGTGCGGGCAGGCTTCCCTCAAGAGCGGTGATGACAATGTTGCGGGTTCTGCCAGTTTGGATTGAGGGCTGCGAGGCTTGCGTCCCTGCCATAAAACGCGGAATCAGGGCGAAGATTCTCGCTTTGCTGACCTGTTCAGCGATACAGAGGTCCAGCAAGCCGTCATCGATGGCCGACTCCGGCGCCATCATGAAGCCACCGCCCATTCGGCGTCCGTTCATGATGGAAACCATCAAGGTATATTTGTCCATCGTCTGCCCATCGAACTCGATACGAACTAACGGGGCTTGGTAGTAGAGGAAGATCGTTTTAATCGCGGCAACTATGTACGAGAAAAAACCGTGAAGGCGCGTCATTTTCAACGCCTCAAACCCTACAACAGCGTCGAAACCGATGCCCACTCCATTTCCAAAGTAGCGTCCATCAGGATACAGACCGCCTGTCACCAACCCCACATCCATACTGGTTCGGAAATCCTCCACCAGCACCCGGCACCCCTCGTCCAGACCTGGAGGCACTTTTACCCCAAAGGCAAAGTCGTTGCCGCGTCCGATCGCAATCACGCCCATGGCGACCCCATCTGCGCCAGCTTGTTTCGCGAGCATCAAACCATTGATCACTTCATTCGCAGTTCCATCACCTCCGGCGACGACGACAACGTCGAAACCATCAAGGGCGGCCTGCTTCGCCAGCTCAATCGCATGCTCGGGTCTCTCGGTGAGAACAAGATCGAAGTCCATATTATGCTCACGCAGGAACCGATCCAGGTCCGGAACGGCCTCTTCCGCGGTTCCCCTGCCAGAGGTGGGATTGAGGATGATCTTGTATTTACTCATCTTGATGGGCTCCTTTGAGATTAGCGCATGAATTCAAACGAATGAATAACGATGCGCAGCTGGGGCTGCGCGTGATTCAAAAACTTACTGTGGCTATTATATAACCTGATTAGGTATT